>CAJYBF010000098.1 GCA_913064935.1 uncultured Mollicutes bacterium | reverse complement strand
ATCTAAAATGCAAATTGCACCAACATTTCCAACCTTTTCAATATTCTTATTGTACTCAATGTTAACTTTATCACTTGACTTTAAATTAGAATCAGGAGTCTTCTTATTTTCTAATGGAAGAAAAGTAAAAGAGTTATTACCTACCACTAGTTCGTAAAATTTATCCAGGTTTTCAACATTAAATGATAATCCCTTGTTTTTTGTAATTTTAGAATTTATCATTCTATTATTAAAAGACGTGTCCAACAAATGATTTCTAGCATTAATAATCATTGACTCAACTATAGACGTATTTCTTTCCATACAACCACCTCAGCATCAAAATATTAAATTCTCTAACAATAAATTTGCTCAAAAACAAAGCAAACACTTTCTTTAATTATACATTTTAAAACCATAAAACTCAAATCATATAAGCCATATAATGATAAATTACGACAAAGCACATCAAGCATCCAACTTCAACGATTATATATTCTATTAATTTCAAAATAAAGCTATGTAAATGGACTGATACTACAAAGTAAGGTTCGTTCTAGACTTTAAGAAAAGATTTGTATCCTAAGTAATTCTCATTCAATTATCACTACAATAAAACAGAGTGTCTGCTCACTCTGTATAGATAGGTACATGTTATGATTTTTAGAGTTCTCGATACGCTTTGATGGTTCCTAATCTGTTCAACAGTTAGTGCATGCTTATAGGTTCCCTCGTTTTTCCTCAATACCAGTACCACTTTTAATTGTCCAACAATTTTACAGCTCTAAGAAGTTACACATTTCCAATCTTTACAACCAAAAAGCCATTTTCAATGGCTTTGTTATAACTTCTGTATCATATTAATAAATATTATTCTTTCTGTTCATTAAATCTAATCAATCAATGATATAATTACTAGGTTTGGAGTGATAAATTTGAAAAATTTAGTATTAAAAATAAATAAAATGTTCTATTACGGTTGGGTCATGGTTGTACTAAGTGCAATGACGTTCTTCTTAAGTGCACCTGGACAAACATATTCAATTAGTGTCTTTACTACGGTATATACAGGAGAATTTGGATACTCAAGTACTCTTATATCTTTAGCATATAGTATAGCTACGCTAATAAGTGGTGTACTATTAGTATTTATGGGTAAAGCAGTAGATAAATTCGGAATTAGAAAAATGTTAATAATAGTTCCTATACTATTAGGATGTGCGACATTTTTTAATAGTTATGTTTCTAGTATATATATGATTTTTTTTGGTTTTTTGTTTCTAAGATACTTTGGACAAGGTTCAATGACCTTGATTCCAAGTACATTGGTTCCACAATGGTTTGAGAAGAAACGTGCATTCGCTATGAGTCTTGCATCCATAGGGGGGTTAATAGCAATGCTATTGGTTCCTTCATTAAATCTTTGGATGATTTCAAATATTGGATGGCAAAGTGCATGGAGAGTTTGGGGGTTAATCTTAATTGTAGGTTTTGTTCCTATTGTTTTTATATTTACATCGAATAAACCTGAAGATCTTGGGATGACAATCGAAAACAATGCTCCATCATCAAAGGAAAACATCGAATTAGCTTTACTTGAACTAGAGAAAACAAGTTTCTCTTTAGAAGAAGCTATTAGAGTAAAAGAATTTTGGATAGTAGGAATGATAAGTATGATTCCTGCTATGTTTAGTACTGGTTTAGCTTTTCACTTTCTTCCCATTATGAGTTTAAGTGATATCAGCAACGAAATTTCTGCAATGGTATTAGGACTTATGGCATTGCCAGCATTTATAATGCCCTTCACTTCTAAATTAGTAGTTGATAGATATCCTGTTAAATATATATTACTAACAACATTAGCAATGACAATTATTAGTATGTTCTACCTGATCTTTGGGATAACAAGTATGGTTAGTGCGATAGTTTTTATGTTATTCTATGGTTTAGCAGTAGCTGTTCAATCATTAACTACCAATGTTATTTGGCCAAATTACTTCGGTAGAAAACATCTTGGAAGTATTAGAGGTGCAGCAACAGTATTTATGGTTATTGGTAGTGCTCTAGGACCATTACCATTCGGTATAGCATTTGATAATACTGGAAGTTATTCAATCGCAATAATTGGTATGATTATATTTACTGCCATAGCATTATTATTGTCGTTATTCATTACAGAACCACAAAAATAATCCAAAATAAAGAGTACAAATAATGTACTCTTTTTCAGTGTCCTTCAAATTAAACATTCATTCTATAGTTTATTATATTTCTTTGAATTACCATAAGCTTTTTCTATAGGATACTTTTCCTTATTTTTTATAATCTTGCTATTTGTTACTTCAATTAAATTAATCTTCAAGTCGTCACATAGCAATAAAAGGTAAGAAAAAACATCAGCAATTTCCTCTTTGACATTCTCTATGTTAGCATTCTCACTACCCCATTGATAATTCTCTAACAATTCATTTGCTTCAATAGAAATACTTTTGGAAAGATTTTCAGGTGTATGAAACTGTTTCCAATCTCTATCATCTCTAAATTTAGTTAGTTGTTCTATTAGATTCTTAATTTCTTCCATATTCATTCCCCTTATCAATGACTTTGTTATGCAGTTTATAGTATTGTTTAAAATCATTTATGTTACGGTGCCCTACAGCGATTTTAGATGACACTTGTTCCTTTTTTTAACACATATGTATTCTCAGAGTAAAATCCCCTTACTTGAAATCCTCTGTTAATGTAAAATTTCTGAACTCTTTTATTTTGAAAAAGCACTTGTAGATAAACTTCTTTATATCTTCTGGCAAAAATCAATCTATTTAAACAATATTTGATCATTTGGCTTCCATATCCTTTTCCTTCATACTCTGGATAAACCGCTATTGTATGTATGCAATTATCTTGTAAGACATATACTCCAACTAGATCACCATTGTGCCAAAAAGCACCAAAATTCTCTTCCTCGTCTACCTGTCTCAGCCACGAAATGCTTTTCTCTACACTCTTACTAAATCGGTCCTGCTCTTCATTGCAAGCAATATCAAGTTGCCTAAATGCATCATCTAGCAATTCAATATAGTTCTCCGCATTCTCTTCTTCAAAACCTTTAAAGGTTAAACCCTCTTCAACCTTAAAGTTAGAGATTGAATCTAGATTTTCTAATGAGGTGGAAAAGAAATATTCAAATCCTAAAGAGTCTTGAGTGAAGTTGTAATTTCTAAAGTAATTTATTATTGATGGATTATATCCATTGATGTTTAAAAATATATCTTTCGAGCCTTTACGCTTTATAATCTTGTCTAATCCATTATGGATAACCTCAATAACTTTACAATTAGTAATATCTTTTTCAAAAGATACTTGTAGAACATAATAATCGGGTCCCTCTACGATTGCAAAGACTCCTCTGTTATTCTTATTATCATGCATTAAACAACTGATTAAATTCCCATTTTCGTATGCATTATTAAAAATCTTTTTAGCTGAACTATTTATTCTTCCCAGCATATCATTCACTAAAGCAAAATCATCTTTTTTCATTTTTCTATACATTACAATTAGCTCCTGTATTGTTGCATCAGCGATATTTTGATACATATTTAACAACTATTTATGTTACGGCGCATTGTTGTTAATTCTAAATGCTCTGTAAATTTGCTCTAATAGAATAACTCTCATTAATTGATGAGGGAAAGTCATTCTAGAAAATGACAACTTGAAGTTAGCTCTTGATAGAACTTCTTGATCTTATTCTAATGAAACACCAATAACGAATGCTATATCAGAATTACCGTAAGTTGGTAATTCTTTTATTTTGTGCGCAAGTTCTAGTGAATCTATTTGTTTTCCTTCTATTGCTAAAGCAATCAAGTAATCTCTAGAATCTATATTCTTTAAAATTCTACTTGCTTCTACTTCTTTAACTTTAAGATTATCTTTATCTGAAGCGTTGTCTTTTGCAGGCTCGTCCTTAACTTCTATAAATTTTAGTTTTGCATATGGTGAAATTCTCTTTGTGTATTCTTTAATAGCCTCGTTTAAGTAACTCTCTTTTATTTTACCTACTGTTATAATTTTTATATTCATATTAAACCTCTATCAATTTGGTTGAAAAATCTTGAGATGAATAGATTACATTCATAGTATCAAAATTATGTAACTCTACTCTATGTGTAACTTTTGCATCATAAGTCGAATTGCATTCTTGTGATAAATGAAGGAATACTATATGTTTTGTTTTTTCAGTCTTTACTTCTTTTAAAATTAGTGTTACCTCTATATTAGATAAATGTCACTTGTTACTAAAAATTCTTTGTTTTAAAAAATGAGGTCTTCTGCTTTCTAGTAAGAGTTCTGGGTCATAATTAGATTCAAAGAAATATACATCTGCATCTCTAATAGAATCAAACATTGTATTAGGTAAATATCCTGTATCTGTTATATGAACAACCTTTTTACCATTTGACTCAAAAATGAAGCCATAAGGTTCAGCTGAGTCATGGCTTGTCTTTATTGGAGTAATAAATAAATCTTTTATTTGCATAGGACAATCAAGAAATTTAATCAAATCCGTTGGTAACCCATTTTTTACATTATTATGCATTTTTCCAAAAGCTCTTTGTGCTGTTGTACAAAAATTACAATCATGATAGTGAATAACAGCGAATAAAGCGACTTGTTTCTGACCATCACTAAAATCAGATTTATCCAGCAACCCTTTCATGTATGCATAAGCGTCAATGGTATAAGGTGCTTCTGCCATGTAGTTAAATAAACTGGGTATAAAGCCATATTTGGTCTGAACTTTATTTAGAATATCTTTAGTATCACCTTGTGAATTTTCAGGTGTATGAAATGTAAAACTAGTCATACCTCTCTCCTTATGTTATTAATAAAGTTGCATTTTATAGTGTATACACGAAACTTTGAATACTATAAACAACTCATTCCATCCTTAATCGTACTAATCGCTCTTTACTATTCTTCGGAAGGATATATACCTCAATAAATAAGTCTCGCTAATAATCCTCCGAATTACACTATAACACCAAACCTCAATATACACAAAAACCCATACACATCATATGACATCACACCCAATACAGTACCGCAAGTCGAACCTACAA
>CAJYBF010000097.1 GCA_913064935.1 uncultured Mollicutes bacterium | reverse complement strand
AAGGAAGGGAGTGGATGGTAGGTGGTGGTGCTTAATTAACTGGTGCAGCAGGATTTTTAGTAATTGCAATACCTGTTGCTGTAAGTACAGTTAAAACAATAAAATCATTAAAAGAAGTGTTGCCTACAAAAGTACAAGATTCCATTGATGGTAAACTTAATCCATTGACTACTGATATTAATGATAAACTAGATATAATAAAAAACACTACCGATAAATTCACATTACAAAAAACTATTATAGATTGTAAAGCAAAACTATATTCTACTGTTGCTAGTATTGAAATAAAAGAAGATAACTTTGCATTGATGAATCAAGCACAGCAAGAATTGAAAGATGTGTATGGTATTATAATTGAAGTACCTGCAAGTATCCCAAATGTCGAAGTTATTTAATTTCTTAGCATATGGAACTGGATTAGGATTCACACTATTTACATTATACGATCGAGTTTATTTCGATGATGGAGCATTAGGTATAGTATTTAGAATCGGTGTATTTATTGCAATATTTATTGCGTGGCGAAAGTTTGATAAATACATTAGACAAAAAGCACAAATACAAAAGGGCAACAAGTTAATTTATGTAGATAGATTCCCTTTAGGAAAATCGCTATATATGTTTGGTATGATTATAGGTGTATTATATTTATGTTCTAACTTTTTTACATATGTTGAAACAAAAGACATACCAATATCATACACGTTTGAACTATTAACTATTGCTTGGATGTTAGGATTAATATTCAAATTAATATCAATATTCTTTGAGAAAAGAAAAAAGCACAAACTTAATATGCTTGATAAACTACAGGAGGGCTAGACACCCTCTTTTCTTTCGCTCTAAGCAACTACCACGCTATAAAACGATAACTAATACCAAAGCATAAAAAAAGGACTCGCTAAAGTCTTATTTGTGAGAGGCGATATTTATATTTTGTTAATGCTCAATATCTTTCTGTTATAAATCTTGTAAATCAAATCTTCGTATAACCCAGTTAATTCCTTGACACCTCTATCTAAATACACTATGCGTACCATACTTACCACTTCTTTCCATATCTCCCCTCGCTTTATTATAGCATATGCCAGTTATTATAGCAAAAAGACTGAAATTAATCAGTCCTTATTTGAAATCTTTTGTTTTTATTTTCCCTATTGGATTTGATGTTTCCATTCTATAGAATACAATCCCCTCAATTTTAGCATTACCTATCTTGCTATCTTGTTTAGGTAACCATTCTTTCAATTCATCATACGTAATAGGGCAATCTTCGAAAAATGTTTTTTCTAATTCATTGTAATAACTGAATACAAATACGTGATTACCATCTACATTTAAAGCGTTTTGTATCTTTCTCCCGTATGCTTCAGCACACCACTCGCCATTTGGAATATTATATTCTCTACTATTTACAGCATCAATAATCCATTTGTCTTGTACTTCATCAATGTCTCTATACCAAGCATCAATAATACCATTTTTCTTTTGTTGCTTAGTGGGATTCTTTCTTGCTTCAATTCTAACAACTGCATTATTTCTAATAGTTAATCTAATATTAGTTCCATCTACTTTTTCTGTAGCATAAGTATTATTCAAATTAACAGTTGCCTTGTCAATAACTCCAAAGTTTTCACCTCTTGCAAAAACTGTTTTAATCTTATTCATTCTCTCTCCTCCTATCCCTCTAAATAAAATCCTTTTTCCACTATCCCCATAGCAGACGACATATTGAATACCTGATTTTCGTTGTTAGGTCGTTCTAGTTCGCTCATAAGTTCCACTATTACACGTACTGATGTTGTTCGTTGCGTTTTCATATAGTTTCTCCAGATGTGATCTTTAGCACCCATATCCAAATTCTCGTTTATATCATCATAATATAAATAATTCTTGCAATCTCTATTAACTTGATTGTTGCTAAAATATTTATAGATACGTTTTATATCCTCATAGCCAATTCTGTTATAGATGTAATCAGCACTTAGATTCATAGCTGACATTAACACTTTATCAAAAAATCGTCTAGGGTATAACCCCACTATTGTTTCCCATTGTTATCCTCCATTCGCATATTAACTAACTCATTATGCGACATAACATTATCTTTTCTTAACAACTTCATCAATTTGTATGTTGTTTCTTCGGTGTAGAAAGTTGCTAACATAGCAGGTAGTTTACTTCGCTTATGTATCTTTCCTACTTGCTCTTTAACGTGTTTTAATCGTTCATCAGTAATGTATATTCCACATTTTAAATCGTGACCTTTTTTAATAAAATTTACATTATGACCTATGAATGTATTTATATCATCACATTGTTCATCATATGTTTTAGGTGATTCTACTTTCATATCTTATCCTCCTTAATATCTAACACTTCTTCGCTAGCCTTTACTTGTATATCGGTTTGGTTTATAAACTCGCCACAGAACGATTTTAAGAACGCTACCTTATCGCTTAATACTTCTTTGTAATCGTTTACTACATCATTACCAATTTGTACTCCTGTTGTTCCACTATATACTAATAGTGTTAAGTTAATCAACATTTGTATAAATGAATTTCCTGTGAATCCTTTACCTATGAAATCAACTGCATTTGTTAATACGATACTTATAACTGCAAACGCACCACTTTTATTAACACGTTTATTAATTTCTTTACTTCTGTTATGTTCCCTTTTCTTGCTAGTTGTAACAGTATGAGATTTTGATAATATATTTGATAAAGTCCAATTATCATTCTTGATCCCAACTATATCTTTTACTATTACCTTATATAATTTCTTATCTTCTGAACCTGTTAATACTGAATCAATATAATCTCTAATGTTATCTTGTCTATCGCTAATATCATTAAATGATTTTTCATTGTTAGCTTTAGATAATTTTACTTCCAATATATCAAACGCTGTTCTTAATCTATTCAACATATTTTCTTTGTCAATCTCTACTTTTAACAACTTACGTTTATGCTTATTGTTAATCTTATCTTTACAATCTTGCATTTCAGTGTGTAATAAACTTATCTCGGTATCTTTTTTCAATGCTTCGTCATATGTATGGTTTGCTAACGTGCTTCTAATTATCATATTCGTAAATATTTTAAAGAACGCACTAATCCAAAAACCAAAATCATAGAATACTAGAACAGAAAAACCAGCACCGAAGAACGGTATAAATACAGTAGCTAACATTATAATAATTAAATTTGTTAATGTCTTAATACTAAAATCACCAAACACTAAACTATACTTTTCTTTTATATAATTTTTACCTTTGTTATCCATTTATACCTCCCAACGATATAGCAATAACTATATAAGTTCGTATCTCTCTAATTAACTTTTCATCTTCTAATAACGTTTTGAATATGCCCATAACACTCTCCTAACTATCCTTAAATATTTCACTATCGTTTATAAACTCTTTTAATGTGTGTATATCTCTATTTGGTGCATTAACTTGTTCGCCAATATCTTTTTCTATATCACGAATTTCTAACCCCAACCTTGTTAAATCTAACGACATAAACGTAATGCTTAAATTGTTTTTTTGATAGGTGATACTTTTGATTTCTTCTAAACCATTATAAGTAAATGCTTCTTTTTTTATAAAAATCCAATATTTATAATTATCTAAAAAGTATTGAACAATATCACGCATCTTCTACTCACCTTTAATCTTCCTATAAATTACATTACTCGCTAATTCCATTTCAATAATAATATGTTTCTTACCTTGTTCAATTCCAGTTCTAAATGCTTTTTTCATCGAATCTTCCAACTCTATCTTATAACCTTTCGTACTATCTATTACACCTTGCTCGTAACTCTCTTTACACCTATCATCAAATCTGCGTTTAACCACTCTTACAATGATTATTTTCACTACTATAACTAATGCTATGAGAAACGCTATTGTTAGGTTAGTCATTGAGCCAACCAAGTTCTTTTGCTTGTTGATGTATCGCTTCTAATTCTTCTGTATATATTTCAGTAGCAGAAGAACAATGATTATGTTCTACTTCTCCTGTTATATGTATTGTTTTGGCTAATTTATCAAAATATATATTAATTTCATCAAATCTATTATTATGTTTTTCATCCAAACTCCAATGTAGCAAATCTCCATCTTTAATCAACTTATATCCTAAATCTTCAAACATATTTGTAGCGTTCATTCCTTGTCCTCCATTCTCCATAATTGCTTAACACTTGTAACTCTACGACCAACACTCGTGTTAGCTACTGTCTTTTTAACTCGGTATTTAATCAACCTTTCAACACATATTGCTATAAATCCGATTACTAATATATCTGTCATATTATACCTCCTACAATTATTCTATGTAGGTAAGTGTTGTTTTATATTAGAGATTTTAATATATCAAATAAATTAACATCGAAGTCTTTTTCGTAATATCCACATTGAATTTTTGTCAATGTTTGTTTCTCGAATGTTCCATCGTTGTTATCATATTTACTTTCTCTAAATAAGAAGCATACTTTCTTTTGAATAATGTTATATACTTTATAATGTTTTTTATTCATACTTAATATACAATTTAAAAAGATATAACAATATTCATAGAAATTATAGTGAGGCAAAAACCCCACACATTCTCTTTTTTCACGGCAATGGGGAGATCGCCAGCGACTATGACGCCATCGGGCCGGTATACAACAACCACGGAATCAGTTTTCTAGTGGTGGATTACCGGGGTTACGGACAAAGCACTGGATTACCGACCGCCAGCAACCTGCTGTCTGACGCACACACCGCCTTCCGAGAGGTGTGCCGTTGGCTCGAGGGCCAGGGTCGCACCGGGCTCATTATTATTATGGGAAGATCCCTTGGGAGCGTACCCGCTTTGGAAATATGTTCCTCCTATCAAAATGAAATCGACGGTCTGATTCTTGACAGCGGCTTTGCCAGAACAGTACCGCTTCTCGATCGTCTAGGGGTAGCAACTGAAACCCTTGGAATTTCGCAGGCAGACGGTTTTGCCAACTTTGGCAAAATAAGGGACATCGGCAAGCCCACTCTTATTATCCACGGCCAGAATGATGACATTATGCCCCCCAAGGATGCGGATATTTTGCTGGCAAACTCGGGTACCATGACAAAGCAGCTGTTGCTCGCCCCTG
>CAJYBF010000096.1 GCA_913064935.1 uncultured Mollicutes bacterium | reverse complement strand
AGAAATATGCTTACCTAAAATATATAGGGACTATAAACTATTTGCTGAAGCTATATAATTTTTTGGTAGCAGAATGTTCTGTATATTTTATGATATATTAAAAAATATATTTATAATTTCAGAAGTAATAATGTTGGAATGAGTAACAATAATTAATGTAATTGGCCAATTTTATATTGCGACCAGTTAAAAATCATTAACGCTGAAAGGTCAAGGGTTTCATCATTAGGTTCGACCATGATGAGTTAGTCGGTCCCTAAGGTTAAGGTTTATACCGTTTGTCGATGGGTTTTCTTTTAATATTTTGAAACTATAAATTACTTAAAAATGTGGTATAAATTTGATTAAAGTTTAATTTTATTATAATTCGATTATCCTTTAATCTGTTTGGCGAGAAAAAGCATTTAATTTATAACCGTACTTAAAACAGACACATGTGACCGCGTAGAGCATACTAAAGCGTATAGAAAAATAAAATCTAAGGAACTCGGCAAAATGACCCTGTAACTTTTGGAGAAAGGGTGCTATGTATTACAGAAAAGAAGAATATTTAAATAAATTTAAGGATAGTGGATTAAAAATGCATGATAAAGTTGGATCTTATACTAAGATGTGGAAAACAGGAAATAGAATGAATATGGGTAAATACTTAATGCCTCATGAAAATATATATTTCTTTAGTATTAGTGGAGATATTGAAGGTATTAATGATTGGAATATTGATTTTAAAGAAGTCCCTATTTTAAGAGCTTATCCTACTCAAAAACCTAAAAATATGATTAAAACATTAATAGAACAAGCAACTATTATTAATCAATGGGTTTTTGATCCATTTGGAGGTTCTGGTATTGTTTATAAATGCTGTATTGAACTTGGTAGAAAATGTCATATTATAGATAATTCAGAAAAATCAATTGAAACTATATTGTATGGAAGATAAAAAACCTATTGGTAAAGTAAAAGAAAGGGTAGAAGAGCTTAAGAAAATCAAAAGTAATAAGGATTCTGGTCAAATATTTTGCATACCTTTTCAAAATTATCCTAAATTAATGAAGTCTGTTCCTGGAGTTGTTCCAGGTATGATTCAAATGGTTACTGCTGGATCTGGAGTTGGTAAAACTCAAATGACTAAAGCATTGTATGTAAGAGAACCTCTTGAATATGCTTTAAAGAATAATATCAATTTAAAGATATTCTACTTTGCGTTAGAAGAATCTGAGCAAGAGTTCATAGATACTATGATTTGTAATTTTATATCATCAAGATGTAATATTGATATGGATTTATTAACATTACAAGGATTTAGAGAAAAGTCCTTAGATCAAGATAAAATGGATCTTATTGATGCTCATATTGATGATATTGAATTGCTTTTAGAAAAAGTTGAAATTATAGATTCAGTTTATAATCCAACAGGTATTTATAAGTATTGCAGGGATTATGCCGACAAGAATGGAACTCATCATTATGAGGATAGAGAATTTATTAAGAAAAAGATTGATGAAGAC
The DNA here is from genome assembly GCA_913064935.1 of uncultured Mollicutes bacterium. Taxonomy (GTDB): domain Bacteria; phylum Bacillota_I; class Bacilli_A; order MAG-NZ; family MAG-NZ; genus Zrk6. Next base: position 3,654 of record CAJYBF010000096.1, on the reverse strand, counting down.
GGGAATGAATATACTAAAAAAGAAATGACTAAAGTTTACAGTCATTATGTCCCTGATGATCCAAATGCATTTACTATTGTGATTGTAGATCACATGAGTCTATTAACTCCTGAAAAGGATAAAGATACTGGTCAAATGAAAAACCAGCATCAAACTATGGCACAATGGAGTACAAATTATGCGTTAAAGCAAATTACTAAGCATTGGAATTGGGCTGTTGTTAATGTAATACAGCAAGAACAATCGAGTGAAAAAGAGCAGTTTACCAACAAAGGAGAGAGTATTCAGAAGAAAACTGAACCATCCTTAGCTGGATTTGCAAATAATAAAGAAATACAACGTGATGCTAAAGTTATAATAGGAGTATATTCTCCAGACAGGTATGGATTTGATGATTATCATAGTTATGATATAAGAAGATTCAGAGATACTTTTAGAGCAGCTAAAGTTCTTAAAAATAGATTTGGAGCTCCAAATAAATATTATCATTTTTTATTTGATGGTGCCACAAATAGATTTAAAGAATTACCTAAAGCTGATGAGGTTGACAAACTTCAACCTTATGAATATGCTGCCGATAGATTATTAGGCAGAATTGGTAACCCAAGAAAAAAGAAAAATTTTGGACAATAATTAATTAAATAATAAACAAATGTTTAAACAAAAAACAGTAAACACAGTTGATAAACATCTAGCTATTAGTAAAGATGCTAATTCGTTATTTAGTGCAACAATTAATAAATTGAATGAAGCAGATACTCTTATTGAAGAGGATATTGACTTAGTTCAGCAAAGGATTGATGAAGCTACTGAAGAGAAAAATGCTTTAGAACTTATTCGTAAAAATAATTCTAATCTTAATGCTAAAATAAGTAAATTCTTCGGTCAAGATTAAATAACATGGAGAATTATCTTAAAGATTTTGAAAACGTAGCTAATGAAATATTCAAGCTATGTCTTTTTGATAAAGAAAGATTCAATTTTTCTAATTGGCATTATATCATTGAAAATACATCATTCCCAGTTAGAATTTGGTTTTCAAATTCTTATAGCGAATATACTTTAAAATGTGATGATATTGAATATGAAAAAATTGCTTATGGAAAAAGCAATTTTAAACTTCCAGTATCATCAATACATGATTCTCAATATTTAGAAGAAATATTGAAGACAATGGAAGATGCTTTATCAATAATGAAAAAGAAGTATATTGGTAAGAAAAGAGAATTAAATTTTAAAAAATTAAACAATGAAACAATTTAAACCAGAGTTAATACCTAACTCTAAAACAGGAAATGAATTTATTCTTGAACAGAATATTCAAAATCCTTTAGATTACGAATGTTCATTAAAACATGATGGAGGAATAGTAGTTATTCAATCAGAAGGACCAGGACTAAGCAGAGAATTAAAAGTTTTAGCTAGTAAGCATCTTCAATTAATGGTAACTGAATTTCAAACGCATGGTCATTTGCTTTCTGGTGAATTAATAGAATGTGAATTTTACGCTCCTAATATGACATTTTCTGAGATTATGCATTTCTTTAAATCAAGTGATGTTACATCTGATAATAAGAAAAGATACTGGGAAAATGAATGGGCTAAAACTAAACAAGGTACTAGTACTTATACTAAGACTAAGAATGGTCAGCCTTATGAGCAAGGATGGGAATTTGTTGGTAGAACTCCAGAATGGCTAACTACATGGCATCCTGAATTGAAGTTATATGCTTTCAATTTCTACTCTTCTTCTTCTCCAGATTTAATTAGATCAGAAAGAACAAAATGTTTAGATAATTTAATTTATTTATATGAGGATAACCCTTATAGTGAAGATAATGTTAAGTTTATCGAGCAAAATGTATTTGGGACTCATGCTGAAATTCAATCATTCTATGAGAAAGCTCTTGATATGAATGAAGAAGGAATTGTAATAGCTAGATTAGACTCTACATATAAATTTGGTCGTCATACAATGAATTCTGGTAATATTTTCAAGTTAAAAGAAGATAAACTAGAATTTGATGGTTTAATTATAGGTGTAGAAGAAGCTACGGAGGCTAGGGAAGGTGCTGAGAAGACTATTAATGAATTAGGTCGTAGTAAGACCTCTCAGTTAAAAGAAGACAGGATACCTTCTGGTTTAGCTAAAGGATTTAGAGTACGAATGGAAGATGGCCGTGAATTTACTGTATCTCTTAATAAATTTGACAATGAAGATAAGAAGAGGTTATTAATAACTGCTGACGATTATATTGGCAAATGGATTAGATTTACAGGAATGGAACCAACTAAACATGGTGGAATGCCAAGACAAGCTAGATATACTAAAGGAAATATTAGAGATTCAAAATCATGACAAACTTAATAGGAATATCAGGTAAAATTGGATCAGGTAAAGATGAAGTTTTTAAAATAATACAAGAATTAACTAATAATTCTTTTGAAAACAGAAAATTTGCTGACCAATTGAAAGATACTGTTTGCATGTGGATTGGATGTTCGAGAGAACAATTAGAGAATAGAGAATTTAAAGAAACTCCTTTATCAGAAGAATGGGATCATTTTGTAGTAACATCGAGTTATGGTGCTCCAGATGAAATATATTTTGAAGATCCAGGAATGGTTCATTCTAGTAAAAGACAGATGACACCTAGATTGATGTTACAACTTTTAGGAACTGAGGCAGGTAGGAAAATCATACATCCAAATATTTGGGTTAATGCTTTATTTGCTGATTATAAAGTTTACCATGAGCCAAGCATGTATCCAAGTTTTAAGGAACCTAAAATTCCTAAATGGGTAATTACAGATTGTAGATTTCCTAATGAAGCTGAAGCTATTAAAAATAGAGGAGGTATTGTTATTAGATTAGAAAGAGATCATTGTTGTGGAGATGTAGGATTTTGTGATTTTGGAGATGGATTCAATTGTTCAAAACCTATTAGTAATCATGCTTCTGAAACAGGTCTTGATGATTATCAGAGTTTTGATCATTATTTAGATAATAATTATACTCTTGATGATTTAAAAGAGAATGTTAAAAATATTTTATTATTAGAAGGATGCATACAGAAACAGTAGGATACATAAGTATCAATAAGGATGATATGGATGAGATAAGGGAAGCAATTAATAATTGTGATTTATCTGATTTAGATTGTCATCCTTCTGAAATCATGACAGAAGTTGATCCAAAATTGATTAATATTTTAAAAGATCATATTATTACTAATGAAGATGCAAGAACACTATTGTCTAAGTGCGATATAATTAAATTTTATACTTAAAAAAAAAAATATGAGCACACAAATAAAATCTTATTGCAATCAATTTAAAGCTATACTTGCTATTGATTTTGATCTTACGATATGTATGAGTGATTATCCTAGTTTGGGAGAAGAAAGAAAAGATGCTGGAGTAGTTATCCGGAAATTAATTGAAGAAGGTTACGGAATAGTAATTAACACTTGTAGGGAAGGTCATGCTTTATCTGATGCTATGCATTGGTTAGCTGAACATGATATTCCATATCATTATATTAATTGTAATTTCCCACATTTAATTTCAAAATACGGAGCAGATTGTCGTAAAATATCAGCAGATATTTATATTGATGATAAATGCTTAACAGGTCTGCCAAAGTGGTTAGAT
>CAJYBF010000095.1 GCA_913064935.1 uncultured Mollicutes bacterium | reverse complement strand
TACTTTTTTTTTAGGGTGGAAAGCAAGTTTCCATGACATATATTATAAATCCCTTGAAAACTTAATAATATAAAAGTTTCAATCAGTATTTTGAGAGTTCGGGTTTTCCTAAGGTGCCATTTAAAAAGGGGCTGTAAAGAAATAGAAACTAAACAGTTCAAATAACGCAAAAGGCGAACCCTGTAAAGGAGTCGCCTTTTTTGGTATAATTAAGTATGACAAATACAATAAGAATACAAGATAATTTTACACCATTTCAGTTAGTTTTACCATTAGATTTAGGAATGAAAATTCCAGAAGATGATGAGTTAAGAACCTATTGCGAACTTATGAAGGGAATCAACTTGGAAAGTTACTTTACTAAACAATCTAGGTTAGGTAGAAACAGAAAAAATAGAGTCGCAATATTAAATGTAATACTATTTGGGTTTATGACTGATATTAGATCAACGAGAAAGATTGAGAAAGCGTGTAAGACAGACATTAGATTTATGTATTTACTAGGAAATGTTAAGCCTCCTTCACACGTTACTATTAATGAGGTTATTAACAACCTAGGCGAATCAATTGAATTATTATTCCTAGATATATTTAAATCCATTAACAAGTTTGAAAGGATAGACACAGATATAACATATATTGATGGAACAAAGATAGAAGCTGACGCAAACAGATACACGTTTGTCTGGAAGAAATCGATAGAGAAACACAAATTTAAATTGAATGAGAAAATCAATAAAAATATTAGTGATGTTTTAGAGTTACTAGGTGAATACAATAAAAAATTTGAAGTGAAAGAGTCGTATGAGAGTGGTGAACTAGAGATTTTGAGAGTTGACTTGGAATTTATTGTTTTAGACAAAGGGATAAAGTTTGTATATGGGAAAGGTAAGCGAAAAGACCCATTACAAAGAATATATGAGAAATATCAAGAGTACAGCATTAAGATGAATGAATATGAAAAACATCTCAAGATAATGGGGGCAAATAGAAACAGTTATTCTAAGAGTGATTACGATGCTACATTTATGAGAATGAAAACAGATCATATGAAAAACGGACAATTGAAAGCTGGATACAACGTACAAATATCAGTAAGTGACGAATATATAACTATGGTGGATATATATAATGATAGGAGCGATCATGGAACGTTCATACCGTTCTTGGGTAAATATAAAGAACTACATGGAAAATATCCAATTAAACCAGTAGGAGATGCAGGATATGGAAGTTATGATAATTATTATTTTTGTTTAGAAAACGATATAGAATTGTATCAAAAATACAATTGGATGAAAAAGGAAAAGGAAAGAAAATATAAGAACAATCCATATCTGAGATGCAATATGAAAAGAGATGAATTGGGAAATTATATATGTCCAAATAATAAGAAAATAAAGCATGTGCTAACATACAGTTCCAAAAGAATAAAATATCCAAATGAGATAAAACAATATGAATGTGAAAGCTGTATTGATTGTGAGTTTAAAATAAAATGTACGAAAGCAAAAGGCAACAGAACGTTTACAGTCAACGAGACCTTAGATGATATGCACAAGACAGTCCGAGATAATCTGGGTAGTAAAGAAGGAATCAGACTAAAGATACAACGCTCAATTCAAGTAGAAGGAGCTTTTGGAGTTATAAAAGAGGATATGAAATTCAGAAGATTTACGCGAGTTGGGAAAAATAGCGTAAAGTTAGAGGTAACTCTATTAACTATAGGCTATAACTTAAAGAAATATCACAACAAGAAACATCGTAAGGATGAAATTATTCAATAAATTACACTTAATTTAATACAATAAACAACGTTTTTAACTAAAAACTCTTTTTTTGATGGGTAATTTCACGAATATCATAAACAATACATCCAACAAAAGAAAAGAGGCTGTGATACAACCTCAGTTAAGTTGTTTCTTTACAGCCCCTTTTACTTTTGATTCAATAAAATTGAAATGTGAAATAATTCGAACATGCATATGATAAAGGAAAAGAAAGTGGAGAATAACTAAAACATACGAACAAAACAGGCGGGTGGATTCGATTCTAAAGAGAGCCGGGTTTTTACTATCTAATCAACTATGACAATGTAACTCGATTGACAGTAGTAGCGTAGAGGACAAGTTGTTTTGGGAGATTACATATTATATAAAAAGAAAGGTTATTTTGGTATAATATGGGTATATTGCATTTTTAGGGGGAGGTTGTTTTTATGATTAAAATTAAGAATGTTTCTAAATCATATCATTATGACGGGAACACACAAGAGGTTTTAAAAAATGTTTCACTTGAAATGGAACGTGGAGAGCTAGTAGCGATTTACGGACAAAGTGGGACAGGTAAATCTACTTTGATGAATATGATTGCTGCTCTAGATTTACCAGATAGTGGTGAGGTTTATATTGATGATGAAAATATTTTTGAATTTAGTGAAGGAAAAAAAGCCAAATTACGAAATCAAAAAATAGGTTTTGTATTTCAAAGTTTTAATCTAATCTCACATCTAAAGGCTATTGAGAATGTAGAACTTGTATCAAATATAGCTGGAGAAAATATTTTTAAATCTAGAAAAAAAGCTGAGAAACTTCTGACATCCTTCGGACTTAGTAATCACATGCATAAGTCGATTTCTAAGTTAAGCGGTGGGCAAAAACAACGTGTCGCGATTGCTCGTGCTTTGATGAATGATCCACATATTATTTTAGCAGATGAGCCAACAGGTGCAGTGGATAGAGATACAAGTAAAGTTATTTTAGATACCTTAAAGGATATAGCCGATAGTGGCAAATTAGTTATTATAATTACTCATGAAAAATCTGTTTTACCGTATGCAACTAAGGTGGTTCATTTAAAAGATGGCGAATGTAGTGTTGAGATTGTTTCCGAACGATTAGTTGCTAAAAATAATGAACCTACGAAGTTGAGACATAGATCAAATATTCTAAATATGTGCTTAATTGCTCTTAAAAATATATTCAAGCGACCATTCAAGAATGGACTGTACGCTTTGACCTCGTCACTTACAATAACTATGGCACTTTTAATTGCTGCTTTAAATGTTGGGATTGTAAGAGGACTAGACAGGCAAATGGAAGATTTGAAAGTAAGTTCTAATAAAATATCAGTTTTTATGCCCGAAGGACAGAGACTCCTTTACGATGACGCATTTATGGATTATGCTGTAGAATTCCAAAAGATTGATGGAGTAGAGTCGGTATATCTTGAAGATGTAAATATGACGGGATATATATATGATAAAGAAGGATTGTTTTTAAATGCACACTTTGATGTTTATGCAAGAGGATATCATATGGACGTTGAATATGGTAGAGCAGCTAAAAATGGTAATGAGGTAGTAATTACGCAACAATTAGCTGAGTCTGTGTACGGAGACATGATTAGTACAAGTGATAGAGACGACATTATGAATAGTCTGTTGAATAAATCTCTTGAGGCAGCTTTTATATCTGATTATTATAATGGTTATAATGTAGGGGAATCATTAAAGTTGGGAGAAGAAGTTGATTATCTTCCTATTAAAGAGTTAGAAATTGTCGGAATTTTACCGACAAGTGCTATTAAACACAGGTTAAATGTAATTAAAAATATTGTTTATGTTACAAATGATCTTGTTCAGGGTTTTTATGGACAAACATATTCTGTTCCTGCTGAATTCCACAGCGATGCTGAACCATCTGATGAGAACATAAATGTGATTTTTAATGTTTTTATTGACCGAGAAGGTAGTCAAGTTATGAGGATATTCGCAACAGATGGAGAGTATGAGACGTTATCCTTTATTGTGGACTCAATTGAGAACAGAAACGATACCTACTTAACTGAAAATGATTTTTTAAAGTATGTAGATATTTTCAATGTACTTAATAAGGTGTCATATGTACTATTTGGATTCGTCGTGTTTTCAATAGTAAATGTCTTATTTATGTTTGGGGCTATTCAATATGTTTCTGTTACATCGAGAATCAAGGAGATTGGTATTTTAAATGCTCTTGGAATAAATAGAAAAGGTTTATTGATTATTTTTAATCTTGAAGCAATAATGATTGCCATTGCTTCGTCGCTAATCGCTATTCAAACCTCTAAGTTTCTTATTAGAAAATTACAGATTATGATTATTGATTACTTTAAGGAAATCGGATTTTATAGGAATGAGTCAGTAGTATTTGTTCGCTATGCATCCGTAACAGAGCAATACATTATGTATGCTCTAGTAGGATCTATAATCATCGCTTTAATCGCAAGCATAATACCATCAATGCGTGTATCTAATCTAAATCCAATAGACGCATTGAGAGAAGAGTAGGTGAATCATATGATAGAAATTAAGAATATAGTAAAGAAGTATAGAAATGGTTCATCGGATCAAGTTATTTTAGACAATGTGGATTTACATTTCGAAGCAGGTGAGTTTATTGCTATTTATGGGCCAAGCGGTAGTGGGAAATCTACACTTTTAAATATGCTTGGGATATTGGATAGACCTAACTCGGGTACGTTATTGCTTGATGGAAATGTTATTAATTCAGTGAGAAGACAAAGTGATAAGGAAGTATCTAAATATCGTCGTCAGAAGGTTGGATTTATTTTCCAACAATTCCATCTTGTATCACACTTAAATGTTTTAGAAAATGTTAAAATGCCAATGATTTTAGATGGTGTTAAAGAAAGCAATGCACAGAGCAGAGCTTTAGAATTGTTAAACCAATTTGGACTTAATGGGGAAATCAATAAAATCCCTTCACAATTAAGTGGTGGTGAACAACAGCGTGTAGCAATTGCACGAGCTTTGGCTAATGATCCCGATATTATTTTAGCAGATGAACCGACAGGATCTTTGGATACTAAAACATCTAAGTTGGTTTTAGAAACACTTAAAAAGATATCTGATAGTGGTAAATTGGTTCTTGTGGTTACACATGATGAAAGTGTTTTAGAATATACAGATATTCATTCGCCTGTATTAGGTATTGTTAAAGAGTTAAAAGTAACGATTGTTGGTGGTGTTTTATGTGCTGGCGAGCAATTGATGGAAATATCCTCTTCGCAGGGTGGCGTTCTTTTAGATGCAAAAATTAACCATGTTGATTAATCATAAGAAGAAATTACCGTTGAACTTTTAGATTCAATGGTTCCTATTCCA
>CAJYBF010000094.1 GCA_913064935.1 uncultured Mollicutes bacterium | reverse complement strand
CACCCCAATAATTAATTGGCATAAACTCAAGTTGTGTTCCAAGTTTTATGTCGTTTAGCAAATTAGCAATTGCTTCAGTATCTAACTGAGAACCATTTACCGTTACATTTACTAATTGTATATTAGTAAGTTTTGCGGGAATAGTACCATTGTTCATAACGCATGCACTAGCAGTGGCGAAAGCACCTGGATATAGATTGTCAAAAGAGACTCTTAATATCTTATCGCTTCCTACAATCTCAGAAGTCGCGGTATTGTAAACGCCATAGTCCTCATTATTGAAATCAGGATTTGGAGTAGCGCTATCACAGTAGAATATCACTGATAACTCACCTGTTTCAGCCATACCTGTTACAGTCAAAGTATCTGTCCAGTAAGCATAACTGAACCCAGCTAGCATTAAAGATAAAACGAATGTTGTTAGTAATAAATACGTTTTTTTCATAATTCCTCCTTATCACGTAAATTTACTTAAGTGATAAATCAAATATAGTAATCTAGAATTTACATCAATTTTGCAATGCACATATTACGTCGTTTCGTTGATAAGTTTAGAAAACAATCGACTATATACGATATAGTCGATTGTTTGATTACTTAATTTAAGTTATTGGGTATTGACCAAAGACCATTTCCCAGGCTACTGTAATAGACTTGTTTTGTACTTCATTACCAGCATCCGTATGAACAAGAACATAAATAGTGAAATCTATTTCTTCACCTGGTTCTAAATCAAGAGTATCAGCGTATGTAACTTCAAAGTCAATTTCATCTCTAAGTGCGTCAGAACCTGAAACAAGCGTTTCAGTGATAGACTGAAGAACTGCTGGAATCGAACCATTATTTACTATTTGTCCGTAATAATAGAACTCAGCACCTGGATATAAACCAGTCGCAGTAACTGATAATTTGTTAGCACCAGAAGTGATTGCTGCTGATCCACCTGCATAATCATCAGATTCAACACCATCTGTTTCAACTATATCTACATCAAGTGTACCAGTTCTTGCAGTACCAGAAACCGTTAACGTATCAGTCCAGTATGCATAAGAAAATCCTGCTGTCATAAGTGCAAGCACCATTACTGACAGTAATACATAAATCTTTTTCATATTTCCTCCTATGTTTTTATTTATTTGAACTGTTGTTTAACAGTTTAAATCAGTAAGTAATCTCGAAGTAATCTCGGCAAAATGTAAGTCCATTATACGAGGACAGTAAAAATTATTTGTCTAAAAATGTTCTCAATGACTTTCTCTAAATTGATAATATATTTAGATATGCAGATCTAGCAATAAACTGTCTATCTAGGGTAACGGATAGATTTTTCTGTCGTATATAATTATTTTTTGGTGACGATTCAAAAATTATTAACATTAGTGTTTAGTGCCGGAATTTTTCATCAGAATGAAGATGATAAATGAATTGATATCAATAGACAATGATACTTACTGCATGAAAATTATATGTAAGTGATTCGTACAATATGATTATTAATATCTGCTCATGCAGTACATTTCTTTAGCGTATTCAATAAAAAAGTGATAAGCAAATACGCTAATCACTTTTATCAGATATTAAGTAAGTAATATCTGGGATTATAAACCTGTATTGAAAAGGTTTATGATGGATCTACTACAGTGTATTGATCAAATTCTAGAGTTACTTCGAATTTAAGCACTTTATCTTGACCAATATTTCCTAATTCATCATCTACCCAAACAACAACCATTAGTTTATTGTAAACGCCTGGATCTACAGGTAATATTCGATCAACACCTAATCCTACTGGGAAATCAAAATAGTATATTCCATCTACAACATTAATAGCATCTTCAAGATGAATCCACTCTCTATCGCCAGTTGGAATCATATTACCGTCTGCATCATGAGAACGAATCCCAATCTGCATATGACTAATAAGTTGATATTGCCAAGATGCTTCGTTAGCACCCCAATCTACTTCTCCATCAGGTCGTAGAATTTCAATTCTCACATTAGTAAGTTTTGCAGGTATTGTTCCAACATTGTGATACCAAGAACCGGCACGCGATTTTGAACCAGGATAAAGATTCTTATAAGCGATTTCTAAAACATCTGGTCTAACTATTTGAATATCTATTTCATCATAATACACATCCATTGCGTCACCCTCGACAACTCTGAATGCTTCCTCTTCGGTCCATTCAACTGTTAAATCTCCAGTTTGAGCTTTTCCTGTTACTGTAAGAGTGTCAGTCCAATAAGCATAAGAGAAGCCTGCTGTAACAAGTGCTAGAACCATTACAGATAGTAAAACATAAGTTTTTTTCACATTTCCTCCTTTAGAAAATTTGCTGTGCAATGCAAATAAATGAAAATCATGCACAATATTTTTTAATTACATCAAGATTATATGCGTTTGTAATGGTAAATATTAGTAGATTTTTGACATATTAAAAAAACTAGTAAAAACGCCTAAATAAAAAGTCGATAGAAAATGAATTATGTCAAATTACTGTGATATGTTGATAGAAAATAAGAAATTTATAATATATAATAGACTGAGGGGGGATAAAGCATGAAATTATTCTTATTAGTTTTAATTCTTTTATTATCATTTACATTAGTTGGCTGTGACCACACGGATTTAAATGGAGAAATATCAGTTTATGAGTTATCAGAGAACTCGTTTATTCTTGAGTTATTGGTGCCAGAGGAACTTAATGACATTCACGACGTGATGTGGACTTGTGGAACTGATAACTGTGTATTGATAACCGAGGACATTGAGACGATATTAGATTTAAATGGGTACGACTACTCAGTTGACACACTTGATAGATATGCCTATGTGGAAATCAAGGGAGATTGTACGATTGAAGTTGATGGGTTTTATAAACAAACTAACCCTCAACCAATTACAGATATAAACTTACCAATAGACAAGTAGATTATTGTAATGGGCCATTTAAACTATGGAGGTTGTATTATGAGAAAAGTAGTGATTTTAGGTCCGAGTGGAAGTGGAAAGACAACGCTTGGATTAAAAATAAGTAATTCGATAGGAGCCAAATCTTTACACTTAGACGGAATATCATTTAACAAAGGATGGATAATGAAACCAGTTGAAGATATTATTGATACATTAGGTAAGTTTCTTTTACAAAATGACTCATGGGTTATCGATGGCAACTGGAGAAAACTATTATTTGAAAGAAGACTAGAGGAATGTGATACTATAATCTATTTGGATTATGGACTAGAAGTTTCTAAAGAGGGCGTATACGAAAGATACGCAAGGTTTAAGGGCAAACCAAGACCTGATGTTCCTCAGTGTATAGATAGTATCGACGATAAGTTCGAGGAGTACTTGGAATCTTATGAAGAAGTCAGAGGGAAAGCAATCAAAGCTAGAATCATTGAAATGTCATCAGTTAAGCAAGTCCATGTTTTTAAAACTAGAGAGGAAGCAAATTCGTTCTTCAACTTAAAATGAATCTGTTTTATTCGAGTTTAGTGATAATGATAAAGGATTATCATTTCGAAAAAATAGTTTTGAACAAGCAAAAGAGTTACATTTCTGATAATGCTTTGTAAACATACCATTAATGTAATTTCATAGGTAGCCAGTACTTTATCAGAGTTACTGGTTTCTATTTTTATCTTCTAATTGAAATTAACTAATAATGGGTATTTAAGATTTATTGAATGAGGATATTGTTTGTGATATTATGGAATTGTATTGGTATCTATAATCTTAAGAAAATCTAGGGGGTAACAAAATGGGACATGGTCCGTCAACCAAGTGGAATGAAGATAAATCGTCTGACTACAAGGCAAGACTAGGAATTTGGATGTTTTTTGGGTACGTAATTGTTTATGGCGGTTTTATGCTAATAAATGTTATTGATCCAAAAATTATGGGTTTGGATTTTGGCACTGTTAATATTGCAGTAGTTTATGGTTTTGGATTAATTGTACTTGCGCTAATACTAGCTATAATTTACAACACTTTGTGCACAAGAGCTGAGAAGAGAATGAATATTGTTTCTAAGGACGGTGATGAATAATGAATTATCAACCATTTCCTTGGGCGATAGCCATTTTCTTATTTTTTGTATCGTTTGTTTTATTTATTTCATATTACTTTGCAAAAAGAGCAAAGACTGCCAAAAGTTATTTTAGTGCTGGTGGAAACGTACATTGGGCTGTAAACGGAATAGCTTTCGCAGGAGATTATCTGTCAGCTGCTTCATTCTTAGGAATTTGTGGAATGATAAGTATAGCTGGGTATGATGGTTTTTTATATTCAATCGGATATTTAGCTGGTTGGATTGTTGCTTTATTTGTTGTTGCTGAACCAATGAAGAGATTAGGAAAGTATACATTCGCAGATGCACTAGATTCTAAATTTAATAGCAAAGGAATTCAGTTATTTGCAGGAATTAGTACTCTGGTAGTTTCAATGTTTTATCTTATACCTCAAATGGTGGGGGCTGGTACTTTGGTTGAACCACTACTTGGTATTCCATATTGGGCCGGAGTCTTAATGGTCGGAACGATTGTTATATTTATTGTAGCGACTGCGGGTATGACATCGACTACTTATGTGCAATTTCTAAAAGGTGGATTATTAATTATTTTTTCAGTAGTATTGACCGTTCTTATCTTAAAACACGGGATATCTACAACTCCTCAGAATGGTGATACTCCTTATCATGAGTTTCAAGAATTAAAACTTACTGATAATGACACACTTGAACTCGATGACTCCTCATTAACCATTAGTAATGTATGGGAACTAGAGAAACTAACTTTAGTGAGAATATATATAGGTGGAGAAGAGACTATCTGGCAATATAGTGAAGAGGAAAATATTCTTAAGGAAACATTATTCATAACAAGTCTTTCTGATTGTTAGTATTTGTGTAAGCAATTCTCTTATCTTGGTTCATATAGTTCAGCCGCATTTCCTCATATGTTAATAGTATTTATAGTAGACTTTATTAAGATTAATATTTCATAAGCATTAATTTAAAATATTTTAAGATTTATTTAGGTATAACAATAATTTAAGAGGTTAATCATATGGAAAATAAAGAAACAGTAAAAACTTTAGCAATGATTGGTGGTATAATCGGTCTTGTACAAGCCATTCTTAGTTTTGGTGGTTGGGGTCTAGGTTTTTGGGGTCCACTGGCTGCGCTTAATATTGGCTCATCAATAGTCGGGATAATACT
>CAJYBF010000093.1 GCA_913064935.1 uncultured Mollicutes bacterium | reverse complement strand
AATTGAAAGCAAAGCCAGTAACGACGCACACCAGCCTGCGAACAAACCAACCATCCTTTGTCCATAAAGTATGATTCGTCACCCCCTAATCAGAGTCCAATTCACATAATTATCCGTAAACGTTTTACCAGCCGAATTTCCTCAATCCCAATTTCAGTTTGGTACGGCAATGCTTCAACACCTGCTGCTATAGCCTCACCTCACCGTCCTCCATATTCACTATCTACATATTCTTGTGCTCCAGCGCTCGTATCACATGATCTTTATAAAAAAACAAAGCAAAATTCATATAAGGAAATGACAGAAGCTGTTGTTGAATATATGAATAATGAACCGAAGTTAGTTGCTGATTTGCCGAATCATTTAGGGCATACTGGATTTGCTAATTTCTATCCAAAGAGTGTTTGGATAGATTCTTATGTTGCTTGGGGGATGTTTTCATCCATCTATGCAACTGATAGTAAAGATGATTCATTAATTGCGAAGGCAACTAAACATCCCAAACAGTTCGCAGAGTTTTTAAAAAACGACAATGGGTTATACTCTCATACTTACATTGATCTTTTGAAATCAACTTATCCTAAAGACTTGTACTGGGGTAGAGGTAACGGATTAGTATTATGCTGTTTGCCAATAATGCTTGAGAATATGCTAGATATCGGCAATATTAAACTATTTCAAGAATTAGCAGAAGCGATTTTGCCATATCAAAGAGATGATTACTATTTCAATACTGTCCTTAACAAAGAGAGTTATCGTGAATCAAGTGCAACTTTGTTCATTGCATCAGGTTTGATGCAAGGGGTGAGAGAAGGTTATTTAAGTGATGAGTATATAAAGCCTTCTGTAAATGCATTTGAAGCAGTAGTTGATGATTTGCTTCTTCAAGGAGAAAAGATATATTTACAAGAAGTTAGTGATTTGACATATCCTACAATAGTTCTTCCTTATACTTTCAGATTTGGTAAGTATTCTGGGTATAAGAATGTGAGAAAAGAAAACAATTCCTCATATGGATTAGCAGCACTTTTTCTTGCTGCTATTCAATATAAAAAGTTAAGAGAAAATAGATAGTTATTAGCAAGTAATTTGTTAATAACTTTTCTTTATTTTTTTATATCAATTAAGAAGATTATTTGTTATTATATAGTTGATAAATGCGTACAATGAACTGTCAATAAAACGCGATTTTCAAAGTAGAACTTTGAAGGGAGACTGGCATGAAGGACTTAATGAATGTTATTATAAAAGAAACAAAAGGGGAAGGTCTGACCTATACCCAAAAGCCAATACCTAAGGTTGGGGATAATGAAGTATTAATCAAGATTATTGCCGCTAGTATTTGTGGTACTGATAAGCACATTTATGAGTGGGATGAATGGAGTCAAAATAGAATAAATCCGCCTGTTACTGTAGGACATGAACTAGCTGGCGAAATTGTAGAGTTAGGGAAAGATGTTGTTACTTTAAATTTAGGGGATATCGTATCTGTAGAGACACACATTGTTTGTGGTCAATGCGAACAATGTCGCACTGGAAATGGACATATATGTCAAAACACTAAGATTATTGGTGTCGATGTAGATGGTGCTTTCGCTGAGTATATAGCTATGCCAGCGGGTAACTGTATGGTTAACAGAACAAAGATTGATCCAAAATATATTTCTGTATTAGAACCATTAGGAAACGCCGTGCACACACTTACTCACTTTGATATTGTAGGTAAGTCAGTAGCTATAGTTGGTTGTGGTCCCATTGGACTTATGGCAGTAAATGCTGCAAAGGCATTAGGCGCTAGAAAGATAATAGCAATTGAAATAGACGAGTATAGAATAAAGATGGCCAAGGACTTAGGGGCACATGTAGTTGTTAACCCTCTTAAAGAAGATGTTATTAAAAGAGTTTTTGAGGAAACTGAAAATGGTGTTGATGTAGTAGCTGAATTTAGTGGAAATAAATATGCGATTGAAGCGGCATTCAAATATGTTAAGTTGGGTGGAAAAATGTCTTTACTAGGTATTCCCAGTAAGTCTATTGAGATTGATTTAGCAAAAGATGTTGTGTTCAAAGGAATCGAAATATATGGAGTTGTAGGAAGATTAATGTATGACACTTGGTATAAAGTAATTGGATTGCTTGAGGCAGGAGTGTTAGACTTAGATAAAATCATTACACATGAGTTTGCGTTAGAGGATTTTGAAAAAGGATTTAAACTAATGAAAGAGGGGAAATGTGGAAAGATAGTTCTTTTCCCAAGTGGAATGAATGAGTAAATTATTAGAAAGAAAAGTTCAAGAATTAAAGGACCAAGGTGTCTACAGAAAGTTACCAATTAATTATGGAGCTTGTGGGGCAATGATTAACTTAAATGGTAAAGAAGTAATTAACTTAACAAGTAATAACTATTTAGGATTAGCTAATCACCCGAGAATTAAAGCAGCAAGCATTAAGGCAATTGAAAAATACGGTGTTGGTGCTGGAGCGGTAAGAACTATCGTTGGTAACATGGATCTTCATGAGGAACTTGAAGTTACTTTAGCTAAGTTTAAAAAAGAAGAAGCTGTTATGGTTTATCAATCAGGATTTAATTGTAATGCAGGAACTATTCAAGCGGTGACTGGTAAGGGTGACTTAATACTAAGTGATGCTTTGAATCATGCTTCAATTATTGATGGAGTAAGATTATCAAGGGCTGATAAAGCTGTTTATAAACATAGTGATATGAAAGATTTGGAAAGACTAATTAAAGAAAAAAGAGCCGATTATGAAACTGTTTTAATCATTACAGATGGTGTATTTAGCATGGATGGTGATATATGTAAGTTACCAGAGATTGTTAAGTTAGCCAAAAAATACGATTGTTTAACATATATTGATGATGCACATGGCTCAGGAGTATTAGGAGAAAATGGTAGAGGAACAGTTGATCACTTCCATTTACATGGTCAAGTTGATTTTATCATGGGTACTTTAAGCAAAGCTGTTGGAGTAATTGGTGGATATGTTGCGGGTAGTTTCGCAACAAAAGAATGGTTATCTCATAGAGGACGCCCAATATTATTCTCTACAGCATTACCACCAGGAACTGTCGCTGCGATAAATGAAAGTATAAAAGTGATGAGTGAATCAGGTGAGTTATCAGAAAAATTATGGGAAAACGGAAACTATTTTAAAGCAAAAATGAAAGAGACAGGTTTTGATATTGGAAATAGTGAGACTCCAATAACACCAGTTATAATTGGTGATGAAGCTATAACGATGGAATTTTCAAGAAAACTATTAGAAAAAGGTGTCTTTGTATCTGGTATTGTATTTCCTACAGTTCCGATGAACACAGGAAGATTACGTTGTATGATTACAGCAGAACATACTAAAGAGCAACTAGATAAAGCTGTTGATGTGTTTGTAGAGGTTGGAAAAGAACTAAATATTATATAGGAATAACCCTCTCTAGAAATAGAGAGGGTTTAACTTATTATAGAATACTTGAAAATATGATAAAATTAGTAAACGATAAGGGGTGGAGAGATGTATTTGATATTAGCCGCAATAATTCCAGTATTGATAATTCTTGTGTTTTATTATTTTCTTGATAGATTCAACAAGGAACCACTTAAACTACTGTGGAAACTATTTTTATTAGGTTGTTTAAGTGTAATACCTATTTTGATTATCGGAAGTTTATTTGAGTTTATCAATCCATTTGTGGGTGAACCATCTAATCTATACGATGCCTTCATTATAGCTGCATTAAGCGAGGAAGTGATTAAATGGTATGTAGTTTATAGATTCGCTTTCAAAAATGATGCATTTGATGAAAAACTAGATGGAATTATTTATGCAGTATTCGTTTCAATGGGATTTGCAGTTATTGAAAATATTCTTTATGTTAGCTCTGAAGGAATATCTGTAGCGATTCTTAGGGCATTCACTGCTATCCCAGCACACATGTTCTTCGGTGTATTTATGGGATATTATCTATCACTTGCAAAATTCAGTAATGTTAGATTAAGAAAGCGCTTCTTAATTAAATCAATATTTTATCCAGTTATATTACATGGGGTTTATGATTACTTACTTATGAGCAATTATAAGTTATTATTGCTTTTCTTTATCCCTTTATTAATATGGATGTTTATCAATATTAAAAGAAGAATAAGAGAATATTACAACGAGTCTGCTGAAAAATCACTAAGTAAACTTTGAAAATAAGGTTGAGTATTATATACTATAGATAGAATTAATTTTAATAATAAAAAAATGGGAGGACTTTATGACTAATTATGTATTTTATTGAATTATGAATGTAAAAATGGAATTACTAAAGGGAGTATTTCCTAAACCCACTAAAATTACATAGAATGTTGTCTTTTTTATCTCAGAAGAAAATGAGAAGGATTTAAAAAAAGCAATAATTGCGAAGTTGGATAAAAATGCTGTGTTTATTTTAAGCGAACTAACTGAGAACTTCACTCTAAAAGGATGCCTTGTAGGGGAAGCTTTACTTAAGAGAATGAGATATACTATCTATGATGATATTGATAAGAGAAAGGAACAATTGTCTGCTGGATTTAAATCCCTTAAAAAAGGGATTGGCAAACTTACTAGTAAGAAAAAATAACAAAAATGAGATAATAGAAAAGAACTCCACAATTAAATTTGTGAAGTTCTTTTTATTTATTCCTCAGTAATCTCGTTTTTCCTATAGTACAGTTTCCTAGTATAAGTTTTAACACCATATACCAATATAAGTATAAGGACGGAAACTATTGATCCTAATATAAAATATCCCATTCCGAATATTATTCCTACGATACCACTTGCCCATAATGTAGCAGCGGTAGTTAGTCCTCTGATCTCACCCTTAGTTTTAAGAATTGCTCCCCCACCTAAGAACCCAATACCTGTAATTACTTGAGCAAGTATTCTCTGTCTTTCTAAAGTTATGCTGACAGCAAGCTCCGGATGAGCTAGTAATAAGTTGTAACTATCTATATAAAGCTCTAATTGTAAAATAGCTATAGCAGCAGTACTTACTGCAACAAGTGAATGTGTAACAATTCCTGCTGCTTTGTTATTTCTGCTACGTTCGTACCCTAGAAGAGCTGCGAATATTAGTGTGGCTCCAAGCCTACTTGAAATCTCTAAAATGCCTAATTCCATAATATCCCCTCTTTTCTTGGACATACATTATACCATAATATGGAAAAGTATTACACTAC
>CAJYBF010000092.1 GCA_913064935.1 uncultured Mollicutes bacterium | reverse complement strand
TACTGAAATAAATGTAATAAAAGTCCCAATTAATTAAATTGCAATGGAACTTGGAAATTTAAAAGTTGCTAATATGGTAATGCTTGGTGCATACATCGAAGTTCTTAATATATTTAAGAGCGATGATATTATTGAAGTACTTAAAAAACTTTTCGGTGAAGGTAAAGCTCATTTGATTGATGTAAACAAATCAGCTTTAGAAATAGGAAGTAAAAACGCAAAATAGATTTTGCGTTTTTTTTATTCAGTTGTTTCGTGTTTTTCTAGTTCTAGATAAAATAATTCCTTTAATTTTGCTGATACCAAGAATGGAATTAATGATTCTTTTTCAATGTTCATAGACTCATCACTATCAGCAGCAACATACAACTCATATACCTTTTCCTCACTTAAGTATGGTACAAAGTTTGATATCTTAACATGACTTAATTTATCCTCTATTACCTTATTTAAAGTCTCTTCAACTTTTTCATTGCTTAGGAATGGAATAACTCTTTTTATTTTAATACTAGTGATTTTTTTGTTCAAAATCATTTCAACAACTTCATTAATGTCCCCATCTTCTAAAAATGGTAGGAATTTGCTAACTTTCATATATATTCTCCTTATTATAGTTTTTTGTCATTCGTCGTTCATCAGTTCTTAACCATTTTCTAAGATTGTAAATTTCATCTTCCTTTTTATTTCTAAGAAGACCTTTCAAAAGGATCTTTCTTTCCTTTAGACTTAGTAATGGCCATAACTCTAAAATCTCTATTTCGTACTCATTTTTTAATACAGAAATGATAATTCTTTCTCGTTCAGTTTCTTTTAAAAGAAAGAATACATCCTCTAGATTTTCTTTAGCAGTTCCATTAATAATAGAAGTTACACAGTAATCTCTTTCAAAGTCATTCAACATAACTTTGAAGTCAATATCTCCATTACATTCACTTATTAACTCATCAATGGTTACACCAAAGAACTTAGTAATTAGAACTAAAACATCTAGACTAGGTGCTGATTTACCATTTTCCCATTTCGAGACAGCTTGATGAGTGACAAATAGTTCTTCAGCTAAGTCTTTTTGACTTAAGTTTTTAGCAGATCTAAGTCTTGTAATATTGCAGGCAATATTTTTAAGTAACATTCATTATGCCTCCTCCCTAACTCTAGATTAACACACACACTTTTTGTAAGCTTCAACTTATAGTTGAATTATATATTGTATCTAATTATTTCTCAAGGTGGATTTGACTTCTAAAACATAATGACTCGGCTTAGATACAATGCCACTAGAGTGTTTTTGTCACATTTATTGTTATGGAGTGTGTTTTTCGTTAAGGGCTTATAACTCCTTACTCCTTTGACATGCTTATGCAGTTTTAATATTTGTAATGTCATTTTGAACCTCCTCTCTACACTACTATCATATCAATTATATTTTCATTAATGAGCAACTCTTGGTTGAATGAGATAATGGAAACTAGTCATTATAAGGAGGAAGTTATGTTATAATAATTTCATTGAGGTAATTATGAAATACATCGCAAACAGAAAATTTTATAGGAATATATTTTTCATAGTAATTCCAATCATCGGACAGTTCATAATACAGTCTTCACTGAACTTTATTGATAATTTTATGGTTAGTGGTATGGGAGAAGAAGCAGTCGCGGGAGTTGCGATAGCGAATCAATATTATTTTTTATTTTTTCCTGTAGTCACATCTATTTGTACTGGAGCCGCAATGTTTACAGCTCAGTATTATGGAGCAAAGAAATTCGATAAATTAAAGCAGATATTTGGGATTAAATTACTGTTTTCCAGTTTAGTTAGTATAATTTTCATTATTATCGGATATCTATTCCACAATGAAATAATTCTGTTCTTTAACAAGGACAGTGCTGAAACTATCAGTTACGCAAATGGATATTTATTAATAATGATTATCAGTTACCTACCATTTGCGCTTACTCAAGCTTATACATTCTTGTTAAGACCAATTGGTAAGGCGAAAATACCATTTTTAATAAGTGGATTTAGTATGTTGTTAAACATAGTCCTTAATTATGGTCTTATCTATGGAAATCTAGGAATGCCTGAGATGGGTGTTGCTGGAGCAGCTTTAGGTACTGTTATATCTAGATATATAGAGTTAATATTATTTATGGTTGTTTACGCGCGATTGGATTTGCCATTTAAAGGTAAAATTATAGAGTACTTTAAGTTCACGAAAGAAATCTTACGTAAGGTTTTCTCGAAGGTCGGAATACTTTTCTTCAATGAGATTTTGTTTACAACTTCTTTTGTATTAATCTTCAAGACTTTTTCAACTCGTGGAATTATTGCGATTAGTGCTATTAACATAGCTTCTATTATATTTAGGTATATGATAATACTAATGAATGGAACGGGGACTGCAACAGCAATCCTAGTTGGGAATAGTTTAGGCGCAGGAGAATTTCAAAAGGCTCAAAAGAATGCTGACTATCTACTTGGGTATGCCGTGATGATAGGATTAGTAGTTATGATGATTACTGTTTTGGCAGCATTTATCATTCCTTCACTATACAAAGGCTTAGAGTTAGAGACTCGTGAGTTAATGAGGACTTTGATTCTTGTTTATGCATTTACTGCACCTCTTATAGCATTAACAAGGATTCCATTTTTTGTCTTAAGAAGTGGCGGTAGGGTAAAAGAGGTATTTATGCTTGATGCAGTATTTATGTGGCTAGTTAAAGTTCCAGTGGCTTTGAGCTTAGCATACTTAACTGAATTAAACATTGTGTGGCTTGTAGTTGGTGTTGAGTCTACTAGATTATTGAATGCTTTTATAAGTCTATATTTTTATAAAAAGAAACAATGGGTTAACTCATTTGAGTAATTAATTGTTGATACAGCAAGGACACTTATGATGGTATTATTTAAAGAGCCTAATGGGCTCTTTTTCAATGTGTAATATTGTCGAAATGAATATATAAAAGAAAAGAACACATATTAAAACTATGGCAACGCTTTCAGTGGAAAAAGACATGGAAAAGTTTGTCAATATAATTTTAATAATGTATAATATGGTGGTTTTAAACTACAAAATATTCAGGAGGTAATTATAATATGTCAATCAAATTTCAATCAATGGATGGAAACCAAGCTGCTGCTTATGCTTCATACGCATTTACAGAGGTTGCAGGTATATATCCGATTACTCCATCATCGCCAATGGCTGAGTGGGTAGACTTATGGGCATCACAAGGTAAAAAGAATTTATTCAACGTCCCTGTTAAGGTTGTGGAAATGCAATCTGAGGCTGGTGCTGCTGGTGCAGTTCACGGTTCATTACAAGGTGGAGCATTAACAACTACATTCACTGCTTCACAAGGACTATTACTTAAAGTACCTAATATGTACAAGATTGCTGGACAATTACTACCTGGTGTTATACATGTAGCAGCTAGAAGTCTTGCTGCACAATCATTATCAATATTTGGAGATCATCAAGACGTTATGGCCACAAGACAAACTGGATTTGCAATGTTATCAAGTGGTTCAGTACAAGAAGTTATGGATTTAGCTGGTGTTGCGCATTTATCTGCAATAGCTTCTAGAGTTCCATTCATGCATTTCTTCGATGGATTTAGAACTTCACATGAAATTCAAAAAGTTGAAGTAATGGATTACGAAGTATACGATCGTTTATTAGATCGTGACTCTGTAAGCGAATTTAGAAAAAATGCGTTAAATCCTAATAATCCTATTACTAGAGGTTCTGCGCAAAATGATGATGTTTATTTCCAAGCAGCTGAAGCACAAAATAAATATTGGGATGCTGTTCCTGATATTGCTGCTGGTTATATGAAAGAAATTTCAAAAGTTACTGGAAGAAATTATGCTCCATTCGTTTATTATGGTGCTGAAAATGCAACTGATGTAATTATTGCTATTGCTTCTGTTACAGAAGCGATTGAAGAAACAATTGATTTACTTAATGCAAATGGTGGAAATGTTGGGTTATTAACAGTTCACTTATATAGACCTTTCAGTGCTAAGTATTTCTTCGATGCTATTCCAGCATCTGTTGAAAGAATAGCTGTATTAGATCGTACTAAAGAAAAAGGTGCAGTTCATGAACCATTACATTTAGATGTTAGATCTTTATATTATGGAAAAGAGAGTTGTCCTGTAATTATTGGTGGTCGTTATGGTTTATCAAGTAAAGATACTACGCCGAGTCAAATCGTTGCTGTTTATGAAAACTTGAAAAATGAGCAAAAAGACGGATTCACTATCGGTATTAATGATGATGTAACTCACTTATCATTAACTGAGCCGACTGAACATATCGATGTTGCTGATAAATCAACAACTGAATTATTATTCTTCGGATTAGGTTCTGACGGTACTGTTGGAGCTTCTAAAAATACAATTAAAATTATCGGTGAAAACACTGATTTATATGCTCAAGCTTACTCAAGCTATGACTCTAAGAAATCTGGTGGAGTTACTCGTATGCACTTAAGATTTGGATCAAACCCAATTAGAAGTACATATTTAGTTAGTAGACCACATTTCGTATCTTGTTCACAAGATTCTTACTTAGACAAATACGATATGGTAGGTGGGTTAAGAAACGGTGGATCATTCTTACTTAACACAATTGAATCTGCTGAGAGTGTTATTGGTCTTTTACCTAATGGAGTTAAAAAAGCTTTGGCAGAAAAAAATGCTAAGTTCTATATTATTAATGCTATCAAATTAGCAAATGAAATTGGATTAGGAAAAAGAATTAATACAATTATGCAATCTGCATTCTTTAAATTAAATGAACAAATCATTCCTTACGCAACTGCTCAAGATTTAATGAAAAAATATGCTGAAAAAGCATATGGTCGTAAAGGTGAAGCAATTGTTAAATTAAATTATGAAGCAATTGATAAAGGTTCTAAAGGATTAGTAGAAGTTTCAGTTGATCAAGCTTGGGCTAACTTAGAAGTTGAAGCAATTGTTGTTGATAATAATAGACCTGATTACGTAAAAAATATTGCTGACCCAGTAGGTGCAATTAAAGGTTATGATTTACCAGTATCTGCTTTTGAATCTATTATCGATGGTAGAATGATTAATGGTTCAACTGCTTACGAGAAACGTGGAGTAGCGACTGAAGTTCCTACTTGGTTAAGTGAAAATTGTATTCAATGTAATCAATGTTCATTTGCATGTCCTCATGCTGTAATAAGACCTTTCTTAGTAGCTAAAGAAGAAGCTGATAAAGCAC
>CAJYBF010000091.1 GCA_913064935.1 uncultured Mollicutes bacterium | reverse complement strand
CATGTATAAAGAGAATGTGTTTCTAAGATTTATTACCTTGAGTCCTCTTTTTTTGACTCCAATACTTGTTGGTGTGATTTCAATTATCTATATACAGATGTTTGCAGGAAGTTTTGAAAGTAATTTACAAGAGATAGAAGAAGGTCTGTTTAATAAAGAAAAGCAATTATTAGAAGCAAAAATACTGGGTTTATCAGAGATTATTGTTTATCGTAAATCAATTATAAAAGAGCGTTTGACTTCTCGTGTTAAAAGACGTGTTGATGAAGCATATGCTATCGCTCAAGCAATTTATGAAGACAATAAAGATAAAAGATCAGAAGAAGAGATTCAACAATTTATCATGGATCAGATTGTTGACGCTCAAAAGAGGGGAGGAATAATTGGAATGATCGGAGGTATTGACTCCGCCACCACAGCATACATTGCACAACAATCCTTTGCCAGATACAATGCACAGCATCCGAATGAACAATCATTACAACTTTACGGCCTCATCATGCCCTGTGATGATAATCGACCTGAATCGACAACTGATGCCATTGAAATGCAAGATAGATACGGACAAATACCTGTACATCTAGTTGAGTTTATGGACAAAAGTTTGTTTGACAAGTACGCTTCTATTTTTGATTTAGATCAAATAGACAACAAGAAAAATTCTATGAGAATCAGATTTAGCAGATTAAGTAGTGATAACCAAGATGGAGAGAAATTGATGATTTCAGCGTATGAAGTGAATAGAGATCTATTGCTCCAGTATAAAAATAATAGGATTACTATAACAATAGATAAAAAGGAACTCAAAGTATCCGCACTCAAGATATTTAACCAGTTTTTTGAAAAAATTGTATAATTCGACAAGTGACTTCACAAAATAAGCATAGATAAAAAAAGAAAGTGAGGAAGCTTTGTGAAAGCAACTGGTGTCGTTCGACGAATCGATGATTTAGGACGAATCGTTATTCCAAAGGAAATTAGAAGAACATTAAGAATTCGTGAAGGTGATTCATTAGAAATATTTGTAGATAACCAAGGAGAAGTGATATTCAAGAAGTACTCTGCTGTAGAGGATATATCATCTTTTGCGCAACAATATGTAGATGCAATACATTCTTCTA
This sequence comes from uncultured Mollicutes bacterium, assembly GCA_913064935.1. Classification (GTDB taxonomy): domain Bacteria; phylum Bacillota_I; class Bacilli_A; order MAG-NZ; family MAG-NZ; genus Zrk6. The sequence goes on along the minus strand of CAJYBF010000091.1, from coordinate 4,178 downwards.
ACAAACGCGATGTAGTCGTCGTTGATAGAGAGATGGTTGTAGCAGCATCTGGATCAATAAAAAAAGATATTCTTGAAAAAAAAATATCAAATCATCTAGATGACTTATTAACTAAAAGAACAGCTACATCTACTAAGGAAAACGAAGATTTTGAGATTTGTTCAGATATCTTTATTAAACAACCAATCGCATTGAAACCGATAAATTCTCATGGAGACATTATTGGAGGAGTTATCGTAATTGGACAAAAAAGTATATCTGAAATAGATTTAAGTATTATCGATACTGCAAGTGCATTTATCGGAAAATATCTAGAAAATTAAAGGTAGGCATATAGCCTACTTTTCTATTTTATTTATTGCTGGAGACCGCCACGTGTTTAAAAACTATCAATTATAAGTTATTTAGGAGAGATTATCCGCGTCGCAACTATTGAAAATATTGAGTGTTATCAAGCTTTTCTCTTTACATTCCTTCCCTGGAAACAGTTCTTATACTGTTATTTTTAGTAGTAGGTAACAATATTACTATTACTTAATATTGCACAAATAAAAAAGAGAAATACGTAACTACAAATTATTATTGAAAATAATTGATTTTATTGTTGAAAATAGTAACAAAAGTCACTACAATGTAATAGGAAGAAAACGGTTTCATAAGGAGTGCAAAATGATAAAACTAAAAATAACACTAGAACAGATTGAATCCCTTGATAAAAGAATGGAAAAACACAGTGAAAAACCAGGTCCATTAATGCCAACGTTGCATGATGCACAAAAGATTATCGGGTGTATTCCTAATGAGATTCAGGAGCTAATATCCAACAAGCTAAAAGTTCCAATTGCGAAAATAAATGGAGTAGTAACTTTTTATGCACAGTTTTCGCTTGTACCTAAAGGTAAAAATGTAGTTGGTGTTTGTTTAGGAACAGCATGTTATGTTAAAGGAGCGCAAGCCATTTTAGACAAAGTAGGATCGACACTTAAAATTAAGAGTGGAGAAACTAGTGAAGATGGCGAGTTTACTCTAGAAGCAACTCGTTGTATTGGCGCATGTGGATTAGCACCTGTAATGAGTATCAATGAAGAAGTGTACGGTAAACTAAATGTTTCTAAAACGATAGAAGCTTTAAAGGAACACGAAGGGGTGACTCTTAATGATTAAGAATAAAGTAGATTTATTGAATAAATACGAAATAGATAAAGTGAGAATGCTAAACCGTTCCGGTGAAGTATTAACAGGTAAAAAAGAAGTATTAGTATGCGCTGGTACTGGATGCATGTCATCTAAATCAATTAAGTTAATCGAAAATTTAGAAAGTGCTATAAAGGATCATGGATTAGATATAGAAGTACACGGAACTGGATGTTTTGGTTTTTGTGAAAAAGGACCAATTGTTAAAGTTATGCCTGACGATACGTTCTACTCCGAAGTTAAACTTGATGATGCTTTGAAAATAGTAGAAAGTCATTTAGTTAATGGTGAGGTTTACAGGAAGAAACTTTATGTAAATCCATTAACTAAAAAACAAGTAGAAACTACAAATGAAATTCCTTTTTATAATAAACAAGTAAGAATAGCTTTAAGTAACTGTGGATTCATAAATGCTGAAAGCATTGATGAGTACATTGGAACAACAGGTTATCAAGGATTAGCTGTAGCTTTAGAGATGGAGCCACAAGCAGTTATAGATGTAATAAAAGAATCAGGATTACGTGGCCGCGGTGGAGGAGGATTCCCTACTGGACTTAAATGGCAATTCGCAGCTAACAATAAAGTAGAAACTAAATATATATTATGTAATGCAGATGAGGGAGACCCAGGTGCATTCATGGATAGAAGTATTTTAGAAGGTGACCCACATAGTATAGTGGAAGCAATGATTATTGGAGCTTATGCGATTGGCGCTAGTCACGGATATGTTTATGTAAGAGCTGAGTATCCAACAGCTGTGCAAAGACTACAAATCGCTATTGAAAAAGCAAGAGAGTTAGGATTATTAGGTAAAAACATTTTAGATAGTGGTTTTGATTATGATATGGAAATCCGTTTAGGAGCAGGAGCGTTTGTTTGTGGTGAAGAAACAGCTTTGATAGCTTCTATTGAAGGTGAAAGAGGTATGCCAAGAACAAAACCACCTTTCCCTGCAAATAAAGGATTATGGGATGCTCCTACAATTATCAACAATGTAGAGACATACGCAGTAATCCCAGAGATTATGAAACGCGGGAGCGATTGGTTTAATAAAATCGGAACTCCTAAATCAAGTGGAACGAAAGTGTTCGCTCTTGGTGGTAAAGTTAAAAATACTGGACTTATAGAAGTTCCAATGGGAATTACTTTAAGAGAAATTATATATGATATCGGTGGCGGAATGGATAAAGGAAGAAAATTCAAAGCTGTGTTAACCGGTGGACCAAGTGGGGGATGCTTAACTGAAGCTCACTTAGATGAACCAGTTGATTTCGATAGATTAAAAGAACTTGGATCAATGATGGGTTCAGGTGGAATGATCGTTTTAGATGATAAGAACTGTATGGTTGACATCGCTAAATTCTACATGGACTTTATGGTTGAAGAATCATGCGGTAAATGCACACCTTGCAGAGAAGGAACTATTCAAATGTGGAACATTTTGAATAATATTACTTCTGGAAAAGCCAAGCTAAAAGATCTTGATTTACTGAAGAGTTTAGCTATAACTACTTTGAATACGTCTTTATGTGGATTAGGACAAACAGCTCCGAATCCGGTCTTATCAACACTCGATTATTTTAAAGATGAGTATCTTAATCATATTGAACACAATAAATGTGATGCAAGCGTATGCAAAGACCTTATTAATAAATATGTAATAACAGATAAATGTACTGGGTGTACTATATGTGCTAGAAATTGCCCAACCAAATGTATTAAAGGTGAAAGAAAAGAAATGCATGTCATAAATAATGAAGATTGTATCTTATGTGGAGATTGTTTTGCTAGATGTCCCTTTGATGCGATTAAGACAAGGTAGGTGAAGGATATGATAAAACTAACCATAAATGGAATGACTGTTGAAGCGGGAAAAGATAAAACTATTCTTCAAGTTGCCAACGATAATAATATAAAAATACCACATATGTGTTACGATGAGAGATTAAAATCTTATGGTGGTTGCGGTATGTGCGTAGTAGAAGTTAAAGGATCTTTAAAACTAATGAGATCTTGCTCTACAACAATTGCCGAGAATATGGTAGTTGAGTCTGAATCCAAAAGAACCAATGAAGCACGAGAGATTGCGATGGACTTGTATGTGTCAAACCATAGAGGCGATTGCTTGCCTCCTTGTACTTTAGGTTGTCCAGCAAGAACAGATATTCAAGGATATGTTGGTTTGATTGCTAACAAACAATATGTTGAAGCAGTCAAATTAATTAAACAAGCTATTCCTCTACCGGCAAGTATAGGTAGGGTTTGTCCGCATCCTTGTGAAAGTGAATGTAGAAGAGATATTATCGAAGAACCAATTTCAGTTGCGACACTGAAGTATTTCGCTGCGGATATAGATTTATTCAATAACAAGCAGTATATGCCTGAGATTGCTGATAACACTGGAAAAAGAGTTGCGATCGTAGGTGCGGGACCAGGTGGATTATCCGCAGCTTATTTCTTGAAGACAAAAGGACATGAAGTTACTGTTTTTGAGGCAATGGAAAAACCAGGAGGAATGCTTAGATACGGGATTCCTGAATACCGTCTCCCAAAAGACATTATTGAAAGAGAAGGAAAAATAATGGAAGATATGGGAATTCAAATCAAATATAACACTAAACTCGGTGACGACATAACAATTAAAGAATTACAAAAAAAATATGACGCTTCTTTTTTAGCAATTGGTGCTTGGAAAAGTTCTTCAATGAGATGTAAGGGCGAAGAAGTTGACGGAGTAATCGGAGGAATTGACTTCCTACAAAAAGTAGCAAAAGATGAGAAAATAATTTTAGATGATAGAGTAGTAGTCGTTGGTGGTGGGAATACCGCTATGGACGTTGCAAGAACGTGTATTAGATTAGGTGTAAAAGAGGTAAGAGTTATTTATAGAAGAACAGAAGCAGAGATGCCAGCACAAGTTTTTGAAATTAATGCAACCAAAGAAGAGGGAATAATTTTAGAATTGTTAGTAGCGCCAATAGAGA
>CAJYBF010000090.1 GCA_913064935.1 uncultured Mollicutes bacterium | reverse complement strand
CAAGCAGAAGACGGCATACGATATAAGGCCACGTGACTGGAGTTCAGACGTGTGCTCTTCCGATCTACATAAGGAGTTCAATGATGACCAAGGAAGGTCGGCCCAACTGCCCGCACTGTGGGGAACCGATGCTCAAATGGCAACCGCCGGCGGAAAACACGTGGAGCGAACCATATCAATACGTTTGCTTCAACGATGAGTGTAGCTACTAAGAAAAAGAGGTTTTATGCTCTTTTGGTTCCTGCAGTAGAGAAAGTATATGAAGATATCAAAAAGAATTTTACTAAATATGGCATTGATGAAGATAACATATATAACAAGGATATGTTATTTTCAGGTTTTAAAAAACAAATTGCAAACGATATAAATATTATAAAATTATCTATTTATGTTGCTATCTTAAGTATTCTTAAGAACGAAGGGATACCAAAGTATTATGTGTTTTTTGGCGGGATTAATAAAAGAAATGAGATCACTCAAGTTAGTAATCTAATTGATAAACTAGTTTTCGCAAGTGCTAAAGGTTTCAAGAAAGCTTTTGTTCCTAAGAAGAATAAAAAAGAACTCTCAGATTTACCTGCTCATGTTGCTGAAAATCTAGAAATAGTTTTTGTCTCTAATATAGATGAAGCAGTTTTATCTGTGTTTGATATGGTTAATTCTGTAGGAAATAATGATTTGAGTAATGACTTTATAATGAATAAGGAAAATCAACCTCAGAAAATATTTTATGTAAACTATAATCAAGATGATTTAAGATCAAGAATGGAAGATATTTATCTGAATAGTAAACGTCATGTTGAGGAGCAGGGAATAAGTATCTTATTTCTTTCATTAGGGTTTACACAATGGAACAGTCCAGTGAAACCTGACGAGATTATTAATTCACCACTGATTTTTATCCCTGTGAACATTGAGATTAGTAACTATAAAAACATATATAAAATATCTTACTCTAATTCAGAAATAATTCTTAATAAGTCATTGATTAAAAAGCTAGAGCTTGACTTTAATATTAACTTTGATGATTTATTATTAGATATTCCTGATGAAGGTGACTTTGAAGTATCTGAGTATATAGAGAAATTCATGAAAATTACTAGAGAGTCAGGGAATGATTTTGGAATGGATTCTTCCACTGTTCACTTAAGTTTCTATTCATACAGTAAATTCTTAATGTATAATGATTTGGATCCGGCAAATTGGGAGGATGTTCTCCAAGGTGAAGAGGACAATGTATTAACTGATATTTTTGTTAATCATAAATATCACGAGGTAAGTGATGTAGATGATAAAAAATTAATAGACAGTAATAGTGAAATAGATATGATAAATAATGTTCTTGATGCTGATTCATCACAACTACTTGCTATTTCTAAAGTAAATCGTGGAAATTCAATTATAATACAAGGACCTCCAGGAACTGGTAAATCACAAACAATTGTGAACTTGATTTCGGAAGGAATAATTCGAAATAAGAAAATCTTATTTATGAGCGAGAAACTCGCTGCAATGGATGTTGTGTATAGTCGATTAAGAGCTTTAAATCTAAGTCATGTTGCTTTACAACTTCATTCAGATAAGGTTAATAAATCGCAAGTAATCAACGAACTACAGAAAACATACTACATGAACAAAATAAACGTTAAGAACACGGATTATGATATCGTAAACAAATTAGATGATCTACGCCGAGAGATAAATAACTATTATGAATTATTAAATAAAAAATCCTCGAAGTCAAAGTTGTCTATTGTAGAAGCTTACCGTTTAATCATAAAATTAGAAAATTACTTCAAAATAAACGATGTTAATGTTTATAAACTAGATGTTTATAACGAATATCTGATGAATACTAGTGAATTACAATTTGATAATTTACTAAGTGATCTTGAATCATTAGAAATTTTTTACAATAAATATGGAACAATAAGTGATAATCATTTAACAAGTATTTCAATTCAAAAGCCCTTATCACACCATGATATGAATAAATATAAAAGCCAAATTGATGAATTGATTAATGTGCTTAATTTGATGACTAGTAAGATTGTAATTGATAAAGAGGATCAAGCTATAACATACGATTTATCAATAGCAAACATTATGAATATTTTGGCTATAATAGAAAATCATCCTAGCTCGTTAAAGAAAATTAATAATATCGATTATCCACTTTTAGAGGAAAACAGAGAATTGTTACACGAAATTTTTAGGAATTACTGGGATAGTTCGGAAGAGAATATCTTTATAAAGAGCAATATGTGCGGGAACTATAAGACTGTTGAAGAATTGTTATCTATATTAGAAGCAGTATCTAAGGACATTAAGTTTCTTAAAAGAAATAATAGTTTCTTAAAAAGAAAAGGTAAGGACTTCAAGATACATAAGGAAGAAATAGTTAACAACTATTTTAATAAAGATAATGTCAAACTAAGTGATATCGAGACTTCACTTTCATGGCTTTATAAAAAATTGTATGTTAAATATATGTTGATTAAGGAAAACGAGTTATTAAGTAAAATTTTTGATAAAAAAGATGGAACTCGAAAATTTAGAATTGATATATTTGCCTCGGTATTTCAGTCCTTAGAAGAGATTACCAAATTCCTTGAAGAAGAATTAGATTTTGAAAACGCGACGAGTGAAACTTATTACAATTATTTATTGAAGTTTACTACAAATGATTTCAGTAATTTGAATAGTATTGTTGATGAAATAAATAGTGTGAATGAATCACTTAATATTGATTTGGAAAATATGTTCAATTCAATTGATTTTATGACTATTAAAACAAGCGAAATAATCAGTAAGTTTAGAGTTATCAGAGATAATATAACTACACTTAATGATATTATAACTTTAAAAGAGATTAAGAATAAACTGGATGTGAATATTAGTGATGACTATCTAAAAGAAATCTTACAAAATGAACTATATTATAAACATATTTCTAAGGTTTTATCATATATTAAATACCATAGTATAGTTCAAGAAATAATGAATTGTAATTATGAACTAGAGAATTTTAATGCAATGGTTTTTGACCAGAAGATACGAGAGTTCATTTATTTGGATAATAGAAATATCCAAGTTAATAACTTACAAAATACACTAGATGCTCATTTTTATAATGTTTACAATATAAGAAAAGATGAAACATTGAGCATTGAAAATAAGGACGACATAATTAGTTATCTACTACAAACTTTTAATAGAAAATATAATGTACCTACTGTAAAAGAGTTATTAAAGAAGGCATTTAAACCTATAATTAAGCTGAAACCAGTTTTTATGATGTCGCCAATTTCAGTTTCACAGTACTTGGAGCCGATTGTCGGGATGTTTGATATTGTTATTTTCGATGAAGCTTCACAGATAAAGCCACAGGATGCTTTTGGTTCACTTTTGAGGGCTAAACAAGTTATTGTTGTTGGAGACGAGAAGCAATTACCACCAACTAATTTTTTTGAAAGTTACTATGGAACTACAGATACGTTTGTCGAAGATGCAGTATCTAACTATGAAAGTATTCTAACACTAATTAGAGGAACTGGGGTACCACTTACTACGCTAAACTGGCACTACCGTAGTAAACACCATAATCTTATTGAAATAAGCAATAAACACTTTTATGGTGGGGAGTTATCCATCTTCCCTTCTAAGTATAAGAGTAATCCAGACTTTGGAGTTTCATACGAATATGTAGATGGAACTTTTGATCGCGGAAAAAGTAGAACAAATCTACTTGAGGCAAAAAGAGTTGCTCAAGAAGTTATTAAACATGCAAAAAATCATCCAAATTTGTCATTAGGTGTAGCCACGATAAACATTAACCAAAGGGATTTGATTTTGTCTGAGATTAAGAAGATGAGAGCAACGGACCATTCGGTGGACGATTTCTTTAGTGAAGAAAGAATTGAACCTTTCTTCGTTAAGAACCTAGAAAGTGTTCAAGGAGATGAAAGAGAAGTTATCTTTGTTAGTATTGGATATGCTAAAGATCAAAATGGGAATATTATTCAAAATTTTGGTGCAATTAACCGTATAGGTGGGGAAAGAAGACTAAATGTTTTGATGACTAGATCAAGACAAAAATGTGTATTATTCACTGGATTAAAAGCTGCTAATTTAGAGATTAATCATGCTACATCAGAAGGGGTTAAAGTCCTTAAAAAATTTCTAGATTTTGCTGAGAGAACAATAAGCAATATTGAAACATTCAAAACAAGTGATACGAACGAATTTTCAGTTGAGATTGCTGAAGAACTAAAAAAACATGGCTATGATGTTACCTTCAATGTAGGAAATTCTCATTACTTCGTTGATATTGCTGTCCATAACCCTGATGACGAAACCGAATATATTTTAGGAATAGAGTTTGATAATTCTACTTATGTTCAGTCTAGAACTGCAGGAGAGCGTGAAAGAATTAGAAGTAATATTATGAGATCAAAGGGCTGGAATATATATAAGTTATATATCACTTCGTGGTTTAACAATAGAATAAAGGAAATTGATAGTATTTTGGAGTATTTATCTCATATTGAAAATGAAAAGCATGACTACGAGGAAATTGTTGAGTTTCATGAAGAACAGGTAAACGTAGCAACTAGATTTGGATTTAGGCCATATAAAAAATTTGATAAAAGGATTGAGAACATTAAGGAATTTGTTAAGGAACCAATTGATTTTATGAAATATGTCCGAGATCTTATTACAGTAGAATCTCCAATCAGAATAAGTACAATTAATTCAAGGATATCTGAAAATTCTTATTTAGAAGCTAAGGAGAAAGTATTCAGTGGAAGTGTAAAAAAAGTTCTTTCCAAACTTCAAGAAAATGGAGTTATCTATAAAGATGAGGGGTTTTATTTCATTAGTGATAAATCTCAATTTATTCCTTTTAAAGATAGGAGAGCAATTGTTGGTTCTTTCACATTGGAGGATGTACGTGAGGAAGAGTATATTTATGCCATAAGAGAAATAACTAAAAATAGTTTTGGTATTGATACTGAGAATATTGCTACCATAATTTCAAATTATCTTGGATTCGATAACATCAACTTGGAAATTCATGATAAGATCGAAAGACTTTCAATTAGATTGGTTAACTCTGAAACATTATTTGTCGATAAGAACAATAATTTACAACTAAGAAATAAGTAGTGACCTTTTGAATAATCTTATGAGTTATATGAAACAGAATTTACCTAGATGAAATAAGCTTTATAATGTATAAATTAAGATAAACAATATGCACCCTAAAACCCGGACTAAGTTTACTTAGGAAGGAAGGGGTGCTTTCTTTGGCAAAATAT
>CAJYBF010000089.1 GCA_913064935.1 uncultured Mollicutes bacterium | reverse complement strand
CACTTGATTTCCGTGAGTATAAATTTGGCAAGGGTGTAACTAAAGCGAAAGAAATAATACGGAAATATGTTGATTTTCATGACATAGATCGACCACTTTATTCCGATCATACAGCAATGAAGGAATTAGTGAAATCTTGCGAAATATTAGAAGAAGTTGAGAAATTGATTGGGGCATTAGTTTAATCAACTTTAGAGATTGAGTAATTTTATGACAGATAATACAAAAATACATAATTGGTATACCATTCCAAATATAGTTAGCCTTCTCAGAATAGCATCGGTTCCGGAATTCTTACTTCTTGCTTGGTCCCAATTTCTAATTAAATTTTTGATCTTATTTAGTGATAAAATTAAGATGAAGAAGATTATGAAACACCTCTTCCCTAGTAATATCAAATATCAATATGTCAAATGATGATTTATTCAAATCTATAGTTACGTTAGAATGAAGATTATTGAAATAGAGTTCTCGAATATTGATTTTGTTTTTGAATAGCATTCTTAAATCTAACCGCTTCATAAGACTCTTAGGGCTGTAGCCTTTAGGTCTAGAAGAAAATAAGTCTGCGATATTATGTGATATTTGTGACTCCATACAACAGCTCAATCGATGATTATAAGTGTGCTGTATAGCCTTCTTATGATTGAGTAAATAATATCTTTTTTTGTTCAACGTTTCTTCCCTATGTTGATTCGTTTGTATTAGGGATTCTATGACTATATTGAATTCTTTTATGTAGTCATTTAATATATAATTTTTAAGAATATCCATAAGGTCTTCATTAGGTGATATATGTCTTAAAGCTTGTTTGAAGTGGAACTTATCTAAAGCATATATAGTTTCGTTTCCTCCAAATGATAAATTTTCTCTTAGTGTTTTAATCCAAGAGGCACCATCTCCCATCACATACACAGTTTTTAATTTATCAACATTATACGCTGAGTTAATATAGTTTAATAATTTAATAACTATTCCCTTTCCGATATGAACCAACCCGTGTTTACTAGTTAGTTCTACCCTTTTATCTTTTGTGTGGTGGTATCCATCAAATATTACTACGTGTTTAGCCATAATATCTGTATTACTGTTTCCTTGGGTATGAATATATTTTTCGTCGGCCATTACATATAATATATCAACATCTTTTTTGATAACTACTTTAGGAATAGACAGCTTAGAAGTTATGATGACATATCTAACGAATTGTCTTGAGATGTGAATAGAATGATTTGAACTTTTATTGATTAAGTCAGTTACTATTCTAGCAGCCCTAGCATCACCGTACTCGGTTGCGTACTCAAGAAGCAATGACTTAACATCAGGATCGTATAAGTCATACTTAACTAGCCCTAATGATCTATCAACATGTATATAAGTATTTCCTGTACCTCTATGCACGTATACAGTACGCTTAAATCTGATATTACCGAAACGAGTAGTAAGACTACGATTCTCATTTTTCTTCACGTGATATTTCTTAGTTCTATTCAAAGAGTTACGAAATTCCTTATCTATTTCCTCTAAGTAAGCAATTAAAGCATCTCTTTGTATTTCATAAAAAGTGTTTCCAAATGTATCAATCAAGGAGATATACGGAATCGTAGAGGTGTATTTGGGAATCTGGAAATGATTAGTTAAGTGTCTTTCTACCAATTTCTTTACATGTTCTATGTATTTTTGTGCTAACATATTGGTGGGAGTCCCTTCTATAACGTCTGGTTTCATCACTTAACATTATAAAGGGTTCCTTTTACTTTTTCTATCCCACGTTCATTTTACACAATCCAATTTTTATTGCTTTTTTACTTATAATAAAAGTATGATATAATAATTATTGAAATCTTTAAAAGAGAAAGCGTATAAAATGAGCATAATTACTGGACCGATAAAAAAAATATATATAAAAAAGAGATTAATTTCATTACAAGTTGAGAATCGTGTAATGTATTTTTACTTGCAAAGAAACCTAATGAAAAGATTTGGTCGATATCTTGTGAAAGGTAGATTTATCTCTTTTCAAGCAAGTGATGACTTTCGAGTTATAGATAAGTTCAAAACATATCAAGTTGATCACTTTATCAAGATAATAATGCAAAGACATAGAAAACAAGTAGTGTATTATGATATATCTGTAGTTCAAGAAGGGATAAGAGATTTAATTGAAAAGAAAACATATAGAATGTTTTTAGATCTAGAGTTATCTATGCATCCATACTATAAAACTAGTAACTTTGTTCAAGAGATAATTCAATCTGGTATCGTAGTTGAAGATAGCGATGGTGTTGTAGTAGAAGATGAATGTGACTTTATAACGCCGACAAAATTCCCTAAAGTTACAAAAAGGACTATGAAATTCCTTGGGATAACTCAAGAACAAGTCGATGGTGGGATTAGTCCACTTGATTATCAAAATAAACTAAAAGAGTTTGTAGATAAATATGATCCAATCATTGTAGTTTGGGGGAAAAATGATATTATAGCTCTCAAAGAATTTGCAGAGATAAATAAATTCGAATTGGTTACACCTAGAGAAAGATTTGTTAACTTACTACAACTTCACAAGAACTACTATAATTTAAAAAATGACATAGGTCTATTTAGGTGTTATGAGTCTTACGGATTTGAAATAGATAAGCAAAACCATAATGCATTAGAGGATGCACAAATAACTAGATTAATATACCATCAATTTATTGAGGTTTGTAATAATAGAAAAGAAGCTTCAATATAATTTAAAGGGTGAAAAATGAATATTATTGTCATGGATTCGGGAATCGGAGGACTAACTATTTTTGAAAAGTTAGTTACAAACTTTCCGAATCATTCTTTTTTTTATATGGCAGATAAAGAAAACTTTCCTTATGGTAGCAAGTCCGAACATGAAATAAAATCATATGTAAAAAAAATAGTTAATAATTTTAGAAAAATAGATTTATTCATTGTTGCGTGTTTTACTGCTAGTACAGTAGTGAAAGAGATGGAATTCAGTTTTCCTGTAATAACGGTGATTGATGTAGTGAATGATAGACTTAAAAATATTGCTGACAAGAATGTTGCTTTGATTGGAACATACAAAACTATAACATCGAATGCTTTTTCAATTAATTTTAGTTTAAAAATTGATGGTCAAGACATAATAAATGCTATCGAAAACCATAAAGCATATGATTTAGATTATATTAATGATATCGAAGCTGATTTATTAGTTCTAGGTTGCACTCATTTTAACCACTTGCCTAAACTCAAAATAAAAGCCATCAGGACTGATGACTTATTTATTGAATATATTAGGCACTCATTATAACAGGTATAATCATTGGTTTTCTCTCAGTTGCTTCATAAATTAAGTTATAGACTCCATCATATAGAGAACTCTTTAATTTATCAATTTTAGGTTTATCTTTGTCTTTTAAAAACTTAATTGTTAATTCTCTAGACAATACTTTGATTTTGTCTGTTAATTGCTCATTGTCTTTCATATAGATGAAACCTCTAGAAACTACTAATGGTTTACCCATAAGTTGTTTCTTTTTTTCGTCAATCGTTACTACTACAGTTAAGATGCCATTTTCACTTAATAATTTTCTTTGTCTTAATATTGCATTACTTATATCATTTACTCTTGTTCCACTAATATAAATACCGTCTGAGTGGACTTTCCCTGCTCTTCTAGCTCCATCTTTAGTGAAAGCAACAACGTCCCCATTATCAACAATATGACAATTATCCTTAGGAATTCCGCATTGCATCGCAGTTTGAGCATGTTCATACAACATATGATACTCACCATGTATAGGTATGAAATGTTTAGGTTGCGTAAGAGCGAATAATAATTGTTGCTCACCTTGACCAGCATGCCCTGAGGTATGTGTATCTGTTAGTGGAGAATTGGTGATAACATTAGCTCCTTGTTTGAATAATTGGTTTATTGTTCTATTGATTGAGTATTTGTTTCCTGGAATAGGACTTGATGAAAAGATTACTGTATCACCAGGTATTATTTTTATATCCCTATGTGTACCATTGGCAATTCTACTTAAAGCAGCTAATGGTTCACCTTGCGATCCAGTACAAAGTATTGTCACTTGGTCATTTCTAATATTTTTCAATTCTCTAGCGTTCATGAATGTTCCTTGCGGAGCATGCACGTATTTAAGTTCGGTACCGATTTTAATTGTGTTTTCCATACTTCTACCGAAGATTGCGATTTTTCTTCCTACATCTATACTCGCTTCAACGATTTGTTGTACTCTGTGAACGTTAGAAGCAAAAGAAGCTACAATTACTCTACCTTCGATTTTATTAAATATATTTCTAATACCTGTCCTAACATTTCTTTCACTATTAGTGAATCCAGGGAATAGTGCATTTGTGCTATCAGATAGTAAACATAAAATCCCTTCATCAGCTATTTTAGATAACTTAGAGAAATTAGTCATTGGTCCAATAGGTGTGAAATCAAATTTAAAATCACCAGAATGAATTATATTACCATTTGGTGTTTTAATTGCGATACCAAAAGAATCTGGTATCGAATGGTTTGTTCTGTAGAATGTTACCTCGAAATACTTCGACTTTATTACATCGTCTTCAACAAAATCTTTTAATTTTTTTCCCAATTTTTGTTGATTAACTTTTCTTTTAATAAGTCCGCTAGCAAGACCACTTGAATAAATCACTGGGATATCAACTTGATCTATCAAGTAAGATAAACCACCTATGTGATCTTCATATCCATGAGAGATGAATACTCCGACAATTTTATCTTGATTGGCAGCTAAATAGTCCACACTAGGAAGAACTAAATCTATTCCTAGTAAACTATCATCTGGAAAAAGGCTTCCGCAGTCGATAACAATTATCTCATCTCGGTATTGTATTACATAGCAATTTTTTCCAACTTCAGACAATCCACCTAAAGCGAATACTGCTACTTCATTTTTATTTATATTCATATAAACTCCTTTCATAAGCTCTTTGTTTACTTTACTTATTATAGTTCATTATAAGGAAAAAAACCATAAAATTGAAACAATAAACTCAAACTATGGTAATATAAAAATTATTAAGGTGGTAAACATGACAAAAAAATTAATATTCTTTGATATCGATGGTACTTTGTATGACTATAAAAATGATCATATTCCTAAAAGTACTATAGAAGCTATAAAAATTTTAAAGGCTAATAAGAATGTTGATATAGCAATAGCTAATGGAAGAGCAAGTGTTGTTATTCATAAAGTAGCCTCGATAATTACGTACTTTGCTGCTCGTATATATGTAAATGGGGTACATCGTGTTTATATGAATGCAGATTTTTATATACAGATATTT
>CAJYBF010000088.1 GCA_913064935.1 uncultured Mollicutes bacterium | reverse complement strand
TTTATAGTCTTGCCTAAGTTTCAGCAAGTGCGAGTAATTATTGCATAGGAAATATAAATTCATTTAAGATTGTTTGTTGTATCATATAATTAATCAACGTTAAAATATAAGATACGCTGAGATAATATATTTTAATACTGAGTTTGAATTCCGGTGTGAGTATTTGTAGTTTCGACCTCCAATTCATTTAGTGCATGTTCAAATCCTGTTTTACTTACCATACAATAATTTATCAAAGCCAATCGCATGGTTTTTTAGCAAGATAGAAAATACATATGATTTGGAACGGTACTACATTTGAGAAGAATAGAAGTTTATTATCTAGCACTTAAGTCTATAAATCTTGAATTAAATGATTCTGTTTTTTGCTTGCCAATAGAAAGCTAAATGAGGGCGAACAACGTAACCATACACATATTCTATTCACAATTATGTGTTATATTATAACAAAGAGGTGATACATATGAGCAATATATTAATTGTAGAAGATAATATGAAAATAAACAATTTGATATCACTTCATTGTACTCAAGAGGGATACAACGTATTTTCTGCATTTAGTGCAGAACAAGGATTAGCTCTTATGTTAGAAAATCGAATAGACATTATTGTTACTGATTTGATGCTTCCCGGTATTTCTGGGGAAGAGATGATAAAGCAGATTAGGGAAACCTCAGACATATTTATTATCATCTTGACAGCTAAAACTGATATTGATGATAAATTATATGGATTAACAATAGGTGCTGACGACTACATTGTAAAGCCGTTTTCATCTGAGGAATTGTTACTGAAAATCAAAAACTTTCTAAAGCGTAATACTAAAACATATAGAAAAACCCTTTCATTTTATGAAGGATTGCTTGTTATACCAATTGATAACAATGTTATAAAAGTAAATGATGTCGATGTTGAACTTACGGCAAATGAATTCAAACTTTTGTTATATTTAGCGACCAACCCATCTCAGATATATACTCGAGAGCAGCTGTTAGAATATTGCTTTGGTAACTCCGTAGAGGTATTTGATAGGGTGATTGATGTCTATATAAAGAATATTAGAAGAAAAATTAACGATAATATTAAGAATCCAGTGTTTATTAAAACAGTATATGGATTAGGCTATAAATTTGTAGGTGAACTAGATGAATGAAGTTAAGAAGTTTTTAAATAGTGGCTTGATCAAGAGAGTGAGCATTTATTTCACTTTCATTTTTGTCTTCATTAATATGGGGATGTTGTTGTTTAATAATAGTTATGAAAAATATTCGACACTGCAACAGGAAAATTCCTTTGTAAGAATAGTAGAGCATATGATCATGGACAATGGGAAAGAGACCGTATATGAATATATAGAACACTTTTCTCATATTCATAATACATCAATGGAATATTACTTTGAGGGAGTATTACTTTACCAAACGGAAATGACGGGGAACGATTTTGAAGTGTATGACATCATTATCGAAGATGATGTAGTTGGCGAAGTGCTCATTGATAGTTCACAATCGTTTAACAAAGTACTAAGTAGTACATTATTACTTGTTATAAATTTGTTCATTGTAATAGTATATATTGTCAGTATAATTATTTTCTATGTCTATACTTCAAAAAGGATTAGTAAAGTACTGAACGACAGTAATAAACTAAGAATACAAATTATATCGATGGAATTTGATGATGATGAATTTTATTTCGCTGATTTCTATGACATCTATACATGAGTAAGTAATTTGAATTCTAAACTAGATGAAATTGAGGTATCTAAATCTAGTGAACTTCATGCAGTAACTCATGATATGAAGACACCGTTGACTATACTATTGAGTTATTTAGAGGCTATCGAATCAGATAGAATTTTATTGACCAAAGAAGTAGTCCTGACTTTGAAAGAAGAAGTTTACTCATTGAATCGTTTGATTGAGTCAGTAAATAAAGGTAGTAAGGAGTATTTAACTGAGGAAATCAATTTGTCTGATTTGGTGATTGAGCATGCTACTAAGTTTAAAAGCATTTTTGATACGAAACACATCAACTTAATATTAAAAGTTGATAGTGACGTAACAATTATTGCTGAAAGAGAGTCGATATCTAGAATTGTTTATAATCTTCTATCAAACAGTTTCTATTATTCTAATCCTAGAGGTAGTGTAACCGTATCTCTTTCGGAGAATGAGAAAGTGATTCTCTCGATAAGTGACACGGGTATAGGGATAGAAGATAAGTATCTCAAAGATGTATTCAAAAAAAACTTCCGCATAGAGAGTTCCAGAAATCTTCATAAGAAAGGTTCTGGACTAGGGCTTTACATAATTGATCTACTAGTTAAAGATCTTAGTGCTGAGATAGAAGTTTTAAGTGAAGTAGGATTAGGAACGGAGTTCAAAATCTATTTTGATAAATCAACTTCATAATTCATTCATAATTGTGTTATAGAATATATACAGGAGGAAATGCTATGAAAAAAACAATTTTGCTATTAACAATTCCATTACTAATCATAATCTCGTGTTTTTGGATTTTTAGGACCCAATCAGATAACTTAATGTTTGATAATTATTATGGTGGACATATGATGGGGAGTTTTAGCCGTAGTAATTGGGTGTTGGGAATTCTTATGATGTTTGTATCTTGGAGCTTGATATTTATGGTTGCTGCGATTATCTATAAATATATGTTTAAGGATAGAAAAACAATCAGTAGTGCTCAAAGAACATTGGACAATAGACTGGCTAATGGGGATGTCACTATTGAAGAATATAAGTTAATAAAGAACGAACTAGATAGGGAGAGAAAATTATGATGTTTATTCCATTAGTATTTATCCTGGTAGTAGGTTACATTCTTTTAAAAGATAAGTCTGACATGTTTTCTAATAATTCAAAAAACCCCTCTAATATCCTTAATGAAAGGTTAGCAAAAGGAGAAATATCAGTTGAAGAATATAGAGAAATTAAGCAAATTCAAGATAATGCCTAAGAAATAGTTAGGAGATTCTTGTTTTTAAAGTAATTCAGATTCCTATAGTTAATTTATCGACTATAGTAGAAATATTGGCAAAAGACGAACTAGCTTATCGAGAGATCTTCTCTCCTTTTTTTTAGATTAATTCCATATCTTCATAATTACATCATAATTTAATTATACAATATAAGTGTAAGAAAAAAGGAGGAACAAAATGAAAGGTTTATTATTAACAATTACTCTCCTAACCGGAGGAATAACTACATCTATGGAGAATACTAGAGTAAGTATTGAAGGGTATTACCATAGAGCAGTTGAATATATGGGATTTGACAATCCTTTAGAATCTAGAGGAGTTGGCACTCATGGGATGTATGTGACTGAGGAAATGGAAGAATTCATGGATTATCAAATTGAGCTAGTTGCTTCTTATGATTTTTTAACAATGACACAAGAGGAATTAGTTTTTGCAAAAGAGGAAATAGATAGATTGTTAAATCAAAAAGCCATAGATCTTGGAATTGATAACCCAATACTTGGAGCTGGTTTCGGATCAAGCATGATGTATCGTTTAACATCTACCGACCAGACTGAATTTATGTATTTTATGCATGAGTTGATGAATTCATATGACTGGTTGGAAATGACTGAAACAGAGACAATTGAAGCTCGCAATATCATTGAAACTAAACTTGCTGAAAAGGCCTCAGAATTAGGAATCGAATATTACGGATATGAAACAAATATGGCTGCCTATGGAAATGGGATTAGTAATGATTTCCGTGGTAATTGTCATGGAAGTTATACGGGAAACGGATATAGTACAGGGTACAACTCTTCGAGAAGAGCTTAGGAACAGTGAAGGGCTTTCTAGCCCTTTTTTAACTTCCAAGAATTGGATATATCATTATAGAATTTAAATGATTTAAAAATATTTTTGGCAAGACTTAATAAAATAGTGAAGTCTGCGATTTTATCACTAAACTGATTTGAAAGGTGGAAACGAATTGAAAAAACTATTAGTAGCAATTCTATCAGTTATTGTATTAACTGGTTGTACAACAAATTCTGGTAATGAGGAACTTAAATTGAGAGAGCAACTTGAAATAGGGGGACTTTCGACTGAGGAGATAATAACGAAAATCGGTTCAGATGGTGGGTTACCGGGAGGGGTAAGTGCTTCAATATATGATAATGAACTTATTATTAGAGGTGCTGTAGAAATAAAATACGATATGCCAAAGGATAAGTTTTATATCGCTGTTGCCCCTTATGTAAATACAACTCATACCTGACTCATACACAGCGCTACAGGTTGTAGAGCAGAACTAAGTGGAGAAGTATTTAATGTCCTTGTAAGAGACAATAATGGAGTTGAAGTATTCAACGAGGAAGTTTTAAGTTTACAAAACGGATTTTTTGAAATTTGGCTTCCAAGAAATATAGAAGGAACAATCTTAGTAAATTATAATGGGTTGAGTAGTGAGACAACGATTTCTACTTATTCGGGCGATCTTACTTGCTTAACAAGTATGGAGTTGAATTAAATGATAGAAATGATGGTTATAAATATGGCTTGAGGTCATTGTAGTCTTAAGATAGAAATTGAGATAAAGTCATCTGTATTTTCAAAAATTAAGTTCGATATATTACAAGATATTGTCAGATTGAGGGAGACACACCAGTCATGTTGTGCCTCCTTTTTTTTGAATAAAATAACTATTATGATCTGTTATAGGGTTGTACTTTGATAAAATTTCTTATTTTTCTCAACTTCTTTTTACATCCCGCCATTTTTTTTTCATTCTAGCAGACCATGCAAACAGTAATGAAAACAAATTAACTATAAATTGCTTAACCTTTTTTCCATGTCTTTTTCATAAACTAAATGAGTAAGATTACATACTTTAATAATCATATTAATATATTTATAGTAGATATATTTATGTAAAAGTTTTAAAAGTATATTGAATCTAAAAGGGATGCAATAAGGGGTTGAACTATGGGTAACAATCACCTGGCGATATATTAAAAGTTCTAAAACTAAAAATGCATACCATTGCAAAAACTTCTATTTATAGTTACTTAAGAACTATTACTAAGAAACAGTCGATAGAGGTGTTTATCCAAAGTGCTTAAAAAAATGAATAAGGGGGTAGAATTATGAATGAAATGGGAAAATGTCCGGTAACTGGAGCTACCAGTAAATCCGTTATTGGTGATACTACAAATCAAGACTGGTGGCCCAAACAACTAAATTTACAGATAATTCATCAACATCCTCGTAAAGCTAATCCTATGGATATAGGATTGAACTTTGCAGAGTAATTCAAAACATTAGATCTAAATGCTCTTAACATGAATATTTATGCTCTAATGATTGATTCGCAAGCTTGGTTGCCTGCGTAGTAT
>CAJYBF010000087.1 GCA_913064935.1 uncultured Mollicutes bacterium | reverse complement strand
TTGTAACTCTTTTTGCGCCCCACGCGTTCGTGCATCCGCGGCAATAGCACCCCAGCAAGCCGCCTTCGCCACTCGTGTTCCGCCATATATCTACGCATTCCACCGCTCCACATAGAATTCCACTTGCCTCTTCTGAATTCAAGCCATACAGTTTCTAAGCACTTTCCACGGTTGAGCCGTGGGCTTTTAACTTAGACTTATATGGCCGCCTACGCACCCTTTACGCCCAATAATTCCGGACAACGCTTGCCCCCTACGTATTACCGCGGCTGCTGGCACGTAGTTAGCCGGACCTTTCTGGTTAAGTACCGTCAAACAAAATTCATTTCCTAATCTTGTATTTCTTCCTTAACAACAGAACTTTACATATCGAAATACTTCTTCGTTCACGCGGCATTGCTCGGTCAGGGTTTCCCCCATTGCCGAATATTCCTAACTGCTGCCTCCCGTAGGAGTCTGGACCGTGTCTCAGTTCCAGTGTGGCCGATCAGCCTCTCAGCTCGGCTACGCATCGTTGCCTTGGTGAGCCATTACCTCACCAACTAACTAATACGAAGCAGGTCCCTCCTAGAGTGGTGCCGAAGCACCTTTAAATAAATGATCATGCGATCTCTTATACTATCCGGTATTAGCATTCGTTTCCAAATGTTATCCCCGTCTCTAGGGTAGGTTACCTACCTGTTACTCACCCGTTCGCCACTCTTCCACCGAAGCAAGCTCCGGTTTCAGCGTTCGACTTGCATGTCTTAGGCATGCCGCCAGCGTTCATCCTGAGCCAGGATCAAACTCTCCATATTTTATGAATTGTTTGTTAATTAATCTTCATTAATTATTTCCTAACTCTTTTTTTTCCTGTTCAGTTTTCAAAGACCTGCTCGCTTAATTACGCGCTTTATAAGTATATAACACCGTGTGTCAAAAGTCAACATAATTCCTACGAATAACTTTCGAATAACTTTTAAAATATAAGCACCTTTTTTAGCAGCTTCATCATTCTATATCATAAGACTATACAAGTCAATGCTTTTGAATATTTTTTTGAATTAAACTGTTCTAGAAGACTCGTTTTTGATTATATGATATAATAATTTTGTTGAATATAGGAGGTATATGTATGTTACGTAAATTTATAAGGTACTACAGAAAACACTGGGTTCTATTCACTATTGACATAGTGGCATCTTCAACCGTTGCCATACTAAGTTTAATCTTCCCAACTGTGACGAGAGTATTCATAGATGATTTAATTCCTAACAAAAAATTAGATCAAATATTAACTTTAGCACTTATATTGGTTGGATTGTATATTGTACGAGCACTATTATCATTTGTCGTCGAGTTTTGGGGTCATGTAATGGGAACAAGAATCGAACGAGATATGAGAGGTGACTTGTTCAAGAAACTTCAATTATTAGATGTTGATTACTTCGACGAAAACAAAACTGGAGTAATTATGACGAAACTTGTAGGAAATCTAAGAGACATTTCTGAGATGGCACATCATGCACCTGAGACAATCTTTGTTTCTACAATAATGATAATAGGTAGTTTTATACTACTAGTTAAGATTAGTGTGCTGTTTACAGTGGTAATCTTCGCCTTCATTTTCTTCCTTATTATATACATGTTTCTTAGAAGGAAAAAAATGATGGAAAGTTTTAGGTCAACTAGAGAGACTCACGCTAACATTAATTCACAAGTTGAAAGTAGTGTTGGGGGAGTTAGATTAACAAAAGCATACACTAATGAAGCTTTTGAAATCGACAAGTTTAATGATATTAACGAATCATATCAACATTCATGGAAAGAAGCTTACTTCCAAATGGGGATATTCTCATCAGGAACATCTTTCATAATAGATATGATCAATGTTACTGTATTAGCACTTGGTGCATATTTTGTAGCAAATGGAGAATTCTCATTAGGAAGTTATACATCTTACTTCCTTTATATGAATTTCATTATGCAACCAATAAGAAGATTAGTAATGATGATGCAACAAATACAACGTGGTTGGTCAGGATATGAAAAATTCCATGCGATTATGGAAATCGAACCAACTATCAAATCAAAAGCAGATGCAATCATCTTATCAGAACCTAAAGGTCAAATAGAATTTAAAAATGTCACATTTAAATACGGAAAATCAAATTTAAATGTATTAACAAACTTCAACATGTTAATCGCTCCTGGTCAAAAGATAGCTTTGGTTGGTGAAACTGGTGTAGGTAAAAGTACTATATCAAAAATCATTCCTAGATTTTATGAAGTAATCGAGGGTGATGTTTTAGTTGACGGAGCAAATGTAAAAGACTACGACTTGTTCTCATTAAGAAACTCAATAGGACACGTACAACAAGATGTATACATATTCTGGGGAAGTGTAATGGATAATGTCTTATACGGAGACCCTAGAGCTACTAGAGAAGACGTATATAACGCTTGTAAGAAGGCTAACATCCACAAGTTTATATTAACATTAGAAAACGGCTACGATACCTTAGTCGGTGAAAGAGGAGTTAAACTATCTGGTGGTCAAAAACAAAGAGTAAGTATCGCTAGACTATTCCTTAAAAATCCTAGTATTCTTATATTAGATGAAGCTACTTCATCTTTAGATAATGTAACTGAGAAACTAATACAAGAGTCCCTTGATGCTTTATCTATAGGAAGAACAACAATAGTTATCGCACATAGACTTTCAACTATTATAAATTCAGATCAAATCCTAGTTTTAACTGATGAAGGAATCAGCGAAAGAGGAACACATAAGGAATTAATAGAACTTGATGGTTATTACGCAAAACTTCATAATGCATAACAAAAGAGACTTTACGTCTCTTTTTTTTACACTATATAAACTAATTCTATTCTAACTTCATTCTTTTCTATATCTTCATTAGAATAACAAGTACTATCAAACCCACCTAGTACGAAGCCTTGAGATAAATAAAAATCAATTGCTTTAGTATTAAAGGTCTGCGTTTCTAAAATAATCGCTCTTAATCCTTCAGCTTTAGCTATTAACTTAGCCTTATCCATAAGACTTTTTCCAAGTTGTCTTCTTCTATATTCCTTATCAACAGATATATTAGTTATCCTTAATCTCTTATTCCAAACTTCTCTTGTCACCTCTAAGACAGCTACAAGTCTTTCATCATCAAAGTAGCCATAAGCATTTGGGTTTTCCCAGTGATCCTTATAAAGCTCAGAGGTAAAAGATTTTTCCTTAACACTTTTTAGTTTTTCTTTCATGAATACAACATTAAAACCATTCAAGTTTGAAGTTATTATAGTCTTATAATAACTATCTGTTTCATATTCAAATTTCACCGGATGACCCTTAAATTTGCTAATTGATAATTCTACTAGTTTCATATTTCACCTCATAAAGTAAAAACTCTAAAAATTAGAGTTTTAATTTGGTTGTCCTTTATTAATAATATCATCAATTCCATCTAAGTTTTCAAACTTAGAGAAATTGCTTTTGAACTTCTTGATTAATCCCTCAACAGTATCCTTAAAATCATTTATACTAGTCCACATTTTTTCTGGTGTCAACAAATCAGTTGGAACTCCTTCAACTTTAATAGGGACTTCTAAGTTAAATCTATTATCAGTTGAAAAATCAGATTCGTTCAATTCACCATTAATAGCTGCATCAACCATTCTTCTAGTATATTTAAGTTTAATACGTTCACCGATTCCATAAACTCCAGCACACCATCCAGTGTTAATTAAGTAAACAGGAATATTATGTTTATCTATTTTTTCTTTTAGCATCTTCGCATACTCAATCGCAGATCTAGGCATAAATGGAGCGCCAAAGCATTCACTGAATACTGCTTTCGGTTCAGTTACTCCTCTTTCAGTCCCAGGAATTTTTGAAGTATATCCACTCATAAAGTAATACATTGCCTGTTCATGGGTTAACCTACTAATAGGAGGGATAACTCCATAAGCATCTGCGCTTAAGAAGATAATCGCTCTAGGGTGCCCAGCTCTTAGATCTTTTTTTCTGGAATCAATTCTCATCATCCCGATTGTAGCTCTGATGTTTTGTGATACAGAAGTATCTTCAAAATCTAAATCTTCCTTCACAACAGCATTCTCTACAATTGCACCATCGTTTATTAAGTTAAATATTACTGGATCCTTTTCTAAAGTTAATCCATCAACTTTAGCGTAAGAACCTCCTTCGAAGTTATAAACTCCTTCGTCGGTCCATCCGTGCTCATCGTCACCAACTAATAATTTGATTGGGTCCATGCTTAGCGTTGTTTTACCAGTTCCGCTTAATCCAAAGAATAAAGCAGTCTTATCTTCTTTATCTGTGTTTGCGCTACAGTGCATCGGGAAGACACCTTCTTCAGGTAATAAATAATTTAAAACCCCGAAGATTGATTTCTTAATTTCTCCTGCGTAGCTAGTACCAATAATTAATACGATTCTATCCTCAAAGTTTACGCCTATAAACACATCTGAATTAACTTTGTCTATAATAGGGTCTACTTTAAAATCTGGTAGTGCTATAACAGTGAAAGGATTATCATGATGATTCAAATCTTCCTCAGTTGGGATTCTAAATATTCTTTGGGCAAATAAGTTTTGCCACGCTTTTTCTGTTAACACATCTAAAGATAATCTGTGAGATGCATCAGATCCGGCGTATCCTTTAAACAAGAACATTTCTTTATCTTCCATATATTTATTTGCTTTACCTAATATTTTATCAAATACATCTTTTGAAATAGGTTGGTTGATCTCATTCCATGCAACATTAGGAGCAATATCACTCTTAACAATGAATCTGTCTTTAGGAGATCTTCCTGTATATACACCATTATCAATAATAACAACTTTATCCTTATTTATAAGCGCTTCATTTTTCTTACTTATAATACTTAATAACTCTTCTGTTGATAACTGAAAATGTGCTAAATCCTTAATTACTTTTAGAGCTCTTTTCATAAGGTTTACCTCTTTCAAATATTATTACATTTATACATTAACACTTATTTATTTTTTTTCAAGAGAAAATTGAATATATTTTTAAAAAGATAATGGAAAAAATACCAAAGTGGGGTTGCAATTTAATTTTAAATTATATATAATGAATGAGCATAAATTTTGGAGGGGTAGCGAAGTGGCTAAACGCAGCAGACTGTAACTCTGCTCCCTTAGGGTTCGGCGGTTCGAACCCGTCCCCCTCCACCATTTTTTATTTAGGGCTATGGCCAAGCGGTTAAGGCACTGGACTTTGACTCCAGGATCGGCGGTTCGAATCCATCTAGCCCTGCCATAATGTAAGTTAAAAGCAAACACTTAAGAAAGTTGTTTGTTTTTTTTGTATTTAGGGAAAAGTAGCTAGAACTATAGAGCTTACTGTTTTGGACTTCCTGAAAAACGAGAACTTTAAATGTTGTTTTTTTGCAT
>CAJYBF010000086.1 GCA_913064935.1 uncultured Mollicutes bacterium | reverse complement strand
AGGACAAGACGGCCTCCATGGGCTTTCAGAAGGCTGGACGTGATGTACAGTCCAAGACCAACCCCTTTACCAGAAATAAAAGAACAGGAGATATCAACTTGTGTAAAAGCCTGTGTGACCCGATGTAGCTGGTCCTCGGCGATGCCGACACCCGTGTCTTTCACGTTTATGGTGATTTCGCCGCTCTTCGTTTTTTCGGTAGAAACAACAAGTTGTCCGTTCTTTGGCGTGTATTTAAGCGCATTTCCCACCAAGTTATTTATGATTTGGGTAAAGCGATGTTCGTCTGCATGAATTTCAGTTTTTTCATCGGGCGCTTCGAATATCAGTGTCTGATTTTTCCGTTTTGCTTCCATCTCAAAAATGGCGGCACAATATTCTAAAGTGGATTTTAGGGAAAATCTGCTTTCAAACAGGTTTAGTTGCCCGCGATCGATGGTGGAAGCATCCAGCAGTTCATTGATCTGTTCCAGCCGGGTCAGCTTTATTGCCTGTTGCTCTGTCAGCAGGCGGTAATCTCTAAGCCAGAAAGAAAGCAGGTTAACAAGTACCGTTATGACAAATGTTGTGGTTCCGTAAAGGGCCGCCAGGACCAGGTCTGTCCGGTTCTCATTGCGCAGCAATACACCGACAAATGACTCGCCTATGATGGCCAGAACCACCAGCGACGCGAGAAACAGGGCCATCCTCAACGGCAACAGGATAGCGGCCGAGGCGCTTGCAAAAATCAATAAAACAGCTAATATTTTAGTTGTTTTTTTTTCTTACTCTGGACAATTACAATAAAGATTAATGACCCGATTCACAAAGCGAGGTAAATTGTTAGATGTGCATTCTGTAGGGCTATTGGGACACTAGATCGAGCCCCAAATTCCCCTTCATTTGAGCTCTTCGCTCGGAATTTAAAAAGTATACGTATACGATTAAATCATGATGAAAGAAGCAGCAATTGTAGTTTTATATACACAACACTCGCGACGTGACAACATTAAACCTTAACAATTATAGTACTGATACAATATAGTTGTTGATCAACAATAAAGGAGAGATACCATGTACGATAATCTTACTACAGTATTAAAATACATTGAAGACCACTTGTATGATGATATTAGTTTAGATTCAGAGGGTCAATTATCTATAAGAAATAAAAAAGTATCGATAAACGATAAATATATGTTGACATGGATTAAATCATGTGATATTGTAGTGTTATGAAAGGGGGAATGAAGATGAATCATTCTTTTAACAAAAAGTATTATAGTATTATCTTGTCAATTACAAGATGGATTACAAAAGTAAGTGTTGTTGTGTTATATATAGCCATTGGGTTTTTATTAGTGGGGGTGGGAGTTCTTACGTTATTACCCATCGAGTTATTTGATTTTGATCTAGGAGTGCTTGAGAATATAAATATTCAATCCTTAAATGCATTTATTAGTCTTAATCCTGATTTCTTTAGTGGTATTGTAAATATCAAAGGGCCAGTAGTGTTAGTTGGACTAGTAGTGTTACTAAATATTGCATTATTGCTATTTATATTTATAATGCTAAAGAAAGTAATCATTGACGTTACTGATGACAAACCTTTTTCAAACAAAAACATAATGAGAATTAGTAAAGTTGGTTATGCATTCGTGATTGTTGCATTTGTGTTTCCAATATTTGAAGGATTACTACTTAATAGTTTTATAAATCTGTTATCGCTTAGCAATATAGGATTTAACTACATGGTTAATTTCCAACAATTATTCATAGGATTACTTATAGTCGTTTTAGCTAACATCTTCGGTTATGCTTCTTATTTACAAGAAGATCATGATATGACTGTGTAAAAATGGCAATCATTATTAGATTAGATCGTGTTTTAGCCGATCGAAAAATGCCATTAAATGAACTTAGTGAAAAAGTTGGAGTTAGTTTAGCAAATTTATCCAATCTAAAAACAGGGAAAGTAAGAGCTATTAGATTTTCAACATTAGAAAAAATCTGTGAAGTTTTAGATTGTCAGCCTGGAGATATATTAGAATACGAAAAATAGAAATACTCACCAACATTAGAATTATGCTTTAAACATTAAATGATCTTTGTTGATCGTGAAAGGACTGAAATTAAATGAAAGCAAGTGTATGTACAAAGTATGGTAGTGCAGATATTATTGTAATAAAGGATATCACTAAACCAATCCCAAAAGAAGATGAGATTTTAGTAAAAGTAGCATACGCAATTGTGTCACCAACAGATTGTTCATTTAGAACAGGAAAACCATGGATAGCTAGACTATTCTCAGGACTTTTAAAACCTCGGGTAAGTGTTCATGGTGAAATGTATGTGGGTGTTATTGAAGATTTGGGATGTAATGTTAAAGATTTCAAAGTAGGCGATAGAGTATATGGATCAAATGGAATGAAACTAGGGTCTTATGCTGAATATAATTGTGTAAAAGATAAAACTCTTATAAGAAAAGTTCCAGATACTGTAGAATCAAAACACATTATTACTTTACTAGATGGTGGTATTACAGCTTTACCATTCTTAAGAGATAAGGCTGAAATTAAACAAGGACAAAAAGTACTAGTGATTGGGGCTTCTGGATCTGTTGGATCATTTGGTGTAGTATTAGCAAAACATTTCAAAGCTCATGTTACTGGGGTTTGCAGCACAGCCAATGTAGAGTTAATAAAAAACTTGGGTTGTGACGAAGTTATCGATTATAAAAAGACAAACTATACGAAGTTAGATAAGGAATATGATATCATATTTGACGCTGTTGGAAAATCAAGTTTTGGTGCATGTAAGAGTATCCTTTCCAAAGAAGGAAGATATCTAACAACAGTACCGGTCTTATCAACGATGTTAAAATTACTATTTAAGAAAAAACAAAAAGGTAAGAAAGATCTATTTGCTGCAACAGGACTAAGAAAAATACCACAAAAACATAAAGATTTGGAAATTCTTGAAGGAATGTTAGTAAGAGAAAATATCAAACCATTAATGGACAATGAGTATCCTATGGATGATATTATCGAGGCACAAAAATATGTTGAAAGTGGACATAAAAAAGGAAATGTATTAGTTAGGATATAAAATACTCTCCCGACAGTTGATATACATTACGACAAAGACCTTGAACGGTCTTTGTTT
This sequence comes from uncultured Mollicutes bacterium, assembly GCA_913064935.1. Classification (GTDB taxonomy): domain Bacteria; phylum Bacillota_I; class Bacilli_A; order MAG-NZ; family MAG-NZ; genus Zrk6. The sequence goes on along the minus strand of CAJYBF010000086.1, from coordinate 2,325 downwards.
TTGGGTATTTATGAATGGAATACTATGTGGAACTATGTTATTCTTAACATAAGAGAATCACCCCGGAGGATTATATGAAAGCAATTATTCAAAGCAAGTATGGAGATGCTTCTAATCTAATGATGACTAAGGTTGAAAAACCAACTCCAAATGAGAACGAAGTGTTAATAGAAATGAACACGGTAAATATCGCGAGTGGAGATATGAAAGTAAATACATTAGATATACCATTTGGTCTTAAGACAATTATGAAAATAATGTTTGGGTTTAAAGGACCAAGAAGGAAAATAAGAGGGTTAACAGCGTCAGGGAAAATAGTCAAGGTTGGGAAGAATATTACTAAATATAAGGTTGGTGACAGAGTATATTTAATTAACTCAATGAAGGCAGGATGTTTAGCTGAATATCTAGTAATGAATGAAAAAGGAGTTATTGCCGAAGTGCCAGAATCAATGACATACCAAGATGCTGCACCATTAGCATTTGGGGCAATGAGTTCATATCATTTTATTAATAGAAATACAGTTAAGAAAAATGATAAAGTATTGATATATGGAGCTAGTGGAAGCTTAGGTACCTATGCTATTCAATTAGCGAAGTACTATGGTGCTGAAGTAACTGCAGTTTGTAGTGAGAAGAATCATAAAGTTGTTCTTTCTCTAGGTGCAGATTACGTGATAGATTATAAGACTACTGACTTTACTCAAAACAATAAAAAATATGATCTGATTTTTGATACTGTTGCTAAACTAAAAAAATCAAATGTAAAAGAATCGTTAACTAGCATAGGAAAATATGTTTCATCTAAATCCTTAACATCAGAAAAAGTAAGTATACTAGAAGAAATCAATGAAATTATTAATGATGGTGGATTAAAGACATATATTGAAAAAGCATACTCATTTGATAAATTCAAGGAAGCTCATGAACATGTATATTCTAAACACAAAGTTGGGAATGTTGTAATAAATATTAAGGAAGATAGCTAATAATAGGACCTGGAGATTATCATTTTACGAGGATATTAATATGTTGAGTGTATTACAAAATAAATCACTAAGGAAAATAGAAAGTACATAAATCATACACTGCACCTAAAAACTTGGACATAGGAAACTATGAAAAAGTAGGGTGCAGTTTTTATATGGCAGGGTATTCGAGGGAATTCAAGAAAAAACGATTATTATTAACAAAGCAAGTTGCGACTGAGAAATGGAAAGGGTTGATGAAATTAAAATCAAAAAAAACAGAGCAAAACTTGCTCTGGCTGTTAAAACTATTCTTTCCATTTAATCATAAGCCAAATAATAGCTATTACACTAATAGTTTCGATTGTTGCAAAGAATATGTATTGCAGTTCTAATGATCCACCACCAACTACAAAGATAATCGTGATGATTGAAGCAATAATATTAAAAATCTTGTTAAGCTTGAATTTTAGTATTCTTGATAAGAAGATCATTGCGATTGGGATTTCAATGAATATCGCAGCTACTAACATTGATTCCTCTGTTATAGGCACACTTCCACCATACCCAGTCATTATTTCTGCTAATGTTCCTGGAATCATAAAACCAAGAATATCTGCAAATGCCATATTTAGCATTACGACTATCCATAATGTAGATACGACCATTTGCCTATTTTTTAAGTTCATATTTTTTGTCCTCCTTTATTTATTCTATATGACTACTATATCTAACAATTGTTAACGTATCCTTAACAAATCATTAAGAATTCATTAAGTTTATTATTGCAATATCAACTATTCTTCTCTAAAAGTGCACAGTAACACAGGCTAAACACTAAATTGAGAATTAATCTTTTAAATCGTTTTTTTGTAGTACTTAAATTAGACAGAGAGCTTAATCCATATAATTTTTGGTATAATAGTGTATGGAAAAAATAAATAGCCAATAAAACAAGCTTTTCAATTGTTTATTATATGAAAGGGACACATTAGAATATGGATTATAACAAATTTGATAAGAGCAGACTAGAGAAACTAGCAAAGAAAATTAAGAATAAGAATGAGCGTGCATTTGACGAACTTTTTAATTCAACCAGAGATTATTTATTTTACTTCGTCTTTGGGATTTTAAGAAATGAAGAAGCAACTGATGACATCCTACAAGAAACTTATTTGACTGTGTTTGATAAGATTAATAATGCAAATAATATAAGACTCTTCATTTAACTTCCTTATTGTTTATGATTTTTATACTGCTAACGTTTAAGCTCAGTTGACCGTAATACAGAGCGAATCGGCGTATTACTGGTCAATTCCAGCGCCTGGTTAGCTGCGATCAAGGGGAGGTCTAACCT
>CAJYBF010000085.1 GCA_913064935.1 uncultured Mollicutes bacterium | reverse complement strand
AAAGCTCATAAGCTTTACTTGTTTTACACAGATAACTTTGAAGAAGTAAAAGAAATAAAAGAAGAACTTCTTATAAGAGGTAGTGATATAACTGATACCAGTATTACTGGATTAAGTCCTGTAGTAGCAACACACACAGGAGCAGGAGCGTTTGGTATAGGATGGAGATTTAAGTAAAGCCTTTGCTTATTTTAAGCAAGGTTTTTTTATGGTATAATATCGTATGATAAAAACAGCGAAAATTGTTTTAAAAAAACTTATAGAAAACGGATACGAAGCCTACTTTGTAGGCGGTTTTGTGAGAGATAAATTAATGGGAAATGTTTCGAGTGATATTGATATCGCAACTAATGCTAGAGCAGAAGAAGTCATAAATTTATTTGATAAAACAATCCTAGTTGGAGTTAAGCATGGAACAGTAACAGTCTTGTTAAACAAATTTCAGTTTGAAGTAACAACTTTTAGAACAGATGGAGAATATTTAGATAACAGGCGGCCTGAGTCTGTAGAGTTCGTTCAAAGTATTGAAGAAGACTTGAGTAGAAGAGATTTCACGATGAATGCTTTAGCTCTAGATTATGATGACCAACTAATTGATTTGTTTAAAGGTAAAGAAGACATTGAAAATGGCCTAATTAAATGCGTAGGACAACCACAAAAAAGATTCGCTGAAGACGGACTTAGAATTCTTAGAGCTATTAGGTTTGTTAGCAAACTAGGATTTAGTATTGATAAGCCAACATATGAGTCTATGAAATACTTAAAAAATAATTTAAGCAACATTCCTGTTGAAAGACTAAAGATTGAACTAGACAAAATTATTAAAGGAACATATAAAAATAAAGCATTTAAGATTTTACATGAGATGAATACTGAGGCGTTCTCAGACATCAATTCTTGTTTCTCAGTCCCTGGTAATAGTATAGTTGATTTTGACTTTGTAGAGTTTTGGGCCTTTGCTGAGATTATTCAAGAGTTTAATTTGGACAAATGGAAACTATCTAAGAACCAGTTGAAAACGATTTATTATATTAAGGGTGGATATGAAGCTATAGATGAATTAACTATGTTAGAAGTCTATAAATATGGATTAACACTTTTAACTAGTAATAAACTGAGAAAGTTAGTATCTGGTGATGACTTTGAACAGTTAATATTAAATATGTATAATAAGCTGCCAATTAAGTCAAAGAGTGATTTATTAATAGACGGATATGATATTATAGAGTTAGGCTTTTCTAAAAGAAAAATAGGTTTAATTTTAGATGACCTGGAACAGAGTATTGTGTTAGGAAAACTTTTAAATAATAAAAAAGATTTAACAAATTACATAAGGAGTAAATATAATGATTAAAGTGAATGAGATTACAGTAGGGGACACTGCAAAGTTAGTAGCAAAAGTTAAAATGATAAACGAAGGAGTTACCAGTACAGGAAGTAAATTTCTCTCGTTGCAATTAGAGGACGAAACCGGTATTATTAACGGTAAGATTTGGGATGCAACTGATATGAAAGTTTCATTAGGTGGAATTTACATATATGATGGAACTGCACAAGAGTATAGAGATAAAGTGCAATTTATAATTAAATCCTTTAGAGAACCAGTAGAAAGTGATAATATCGACCAAGATAAGTTTTTTAAGTCTGCACCTCAAGATAAAAAAGATATATATGAGTTAGTTAAAAAATACTTGAATAGCATTGACAATGAAATCATCCTTGCTATAACGAAAACTATATTGAATAAGTATAGCGAAAAGTATATGAGTTATCCAGCAGCAACACAAAACCATCATGCTTATCTATCTGGGTTAAGTTATCACACAGTAACGATGTTACAGTTAGCAGATAAGTTGTTAGAGTTATATTCATATTTAGATAAGGATTATCTGTATGCTGGTATCCTTTTACACGACTTTGCTAAGGTAATTGAACTATCTGACAGTAAAGCTCCAGAATACACCTTAGAAGGTAAATTAATAGGCCACCTAGTGATTGGTGATGAAATCATTCTAGAAGTCGCTAGAGAGCTAAATTACCAGGATAAAGAAGAAACATTACTGCTTCGTCATATGGTATTATCTCATCATGGTAGAAAAGAGTGGGGAAGCCCTCAAAGACCTATGATTCCTGAAGCGGAAGCTTTACACTTTATAGACAACATAGATTCGAAGTTCGAAGCTATTAGAGAAAATTATGAAAATACAGAAGTTAAGAAATGGACGAAGAGAATATCTGTTCTTGATGGTCGAAGTGTATTTAGACATAAGTAAGGCATCCCCCTAAAGGGATGCTTTTTTTATTAGGTAAATTCTAAAAAAAAGACATTATAAATAATGTCTTTTCGTAAATTATTAGTTTTCGCTTCTTTCAGCTATTGCTTTGTTTGTAATTAAGATAGTTTCGTAAGCAGATTGAATAGCTGGATCACTGAATTCAATCTCACCTAGAGAAGTTCTTAAATCATCATAGATTATAGAAGTATAATTAGTGATGTACTCTTCTCTAATAGACATGTAATATTCGTCTAGGAAATCAATCACATCAGATGATTGTTCAACGTCATTATTTAAGTATTGAACAATATCGTCTTTAGATGGATATATTTTAGTACTGTCATCTGGGTAAGCATCTAATTTTTCATTATAATCAGTTGCATAAATCAAATGATAACCATATCTTGTAGAAGCATTATTATTTGAAACTAAATTAAATAGATCATCTTCAATCATTTCAAGATACATAGCTTTTGCTTCATCTGTAAATGATTCTTCATAACCTACAGATGTAACTTCACCTAAGTCTTCAACTTTAATAAGTAAACCAGCACGTTTGTAAATAGCACATTCGCTATAATCATCTTCACCTAACTCAGATTCGTAAGATGAAGTTTTATATTCATCAGCTATCAAATTAAGTGTATCAACTGTTGCTTCATTTTCTTCAATACTCTCAAGTAATCTAGTTCTTAATTTTTCGATTAATTCAAGAGCCATATCTTGTTGATAGTCAGTCCAGTTATCATTCTCTTCAATGTGCATATCAGGACTACCGTCTTCATTATTGTCAACATAGATTAAGAAGTGAAGTAAGTCAATGCTAAATGAATCTTGGTAGAAATCAATCATTTTATCGTAATAAGTATTTGATAATTCTTCGTTATTAAATAAAGTTTCTTCATAAGCAACTTTAAGTTCATCACCTAAGAACAAGTTATAAAAATCAACTTCTGTTCTTACAGAGAATGCATAATACATAAATGATTCCCAATTCATTGCATTAGGATCGAAACCATAAGAAGCATAAGCTCCTTGTTGGAATTGAGATTTATAATCTGAAATCGATGTAGTGATTTCAGCTCTCTTAGCATCGTCTACTAATTCATCTACTAGGTTGCTATCACTCTTTGATATTTCAAGATTAAGTAATAATGCAGCTGTAGAAGCACCGTATTTATCTGATAATGATTTAAAGAACTCATCTGCAGTAATATTAACTAGGGTACCTTCGTTGTTTAAATAACTAGCAACAACATCTTCGTCTCCATCGTTAGTTACCGTTTCACCGTATCCTGATACAAATGCTTTTTCTAGATAAGCATCATAGATCGTAAGTTCTTTAGAAGTACGTAATTGAGCCAAGTAATCAGATACAATCGAGCTATCAGATGTTACTTGTTCAAATAAGTCATTCAATAATGTATTTAATAAATCAGTATTAATACCTGCGTTAATAGTACTAGGTTTTTGAGAAAGGAACTCTATATATTCTTCCTCAGTAGTTTCGTTGAACAAGTCGCGGAAAACATTTAGATTATCCCCAGATACTTTATACATAATGAAGTAAGCATTTGTAGTAGCACCATCTTGAGTTACTGAAATAGCTAACGGAGTAGGTTCTTCTGTATAAGGTATTGGATTTTCTAGAACTGTGTTGTTGCTTTCAGAATCTAATAATTTGAAAATATAATTTGCTTGAACAGGACTTTTACTGTATAAATCATCGAAGTTTACAGATAAGTCATCAGATCCACATTCTAATACTGAACCGTTAGAGTATGTGATTGAGTCTCTGTTTCCGTATTTCTCATTATAGATTGCTACATAAGCTTCTAAGATTTCAGCATCACTAACTTCTAATGTCGCTAATTCTTCAGCGCTAGTAGGATAAACAGATACTAAATCAGGAGATATATATTCTTCACCTACATAAAACGCTTTAACTAGATTACCATCTGTATTAACATCTAGACCTTGTCTTAAAAGTGCTTCGTTAGCATCAGCTAAGTTTGAGAACATTACTTTAACTACACATGCTTCTTCGTAGTAGAAGTTTTCATATTCATCTCTTAAGTTTCCTAATGTAATTAATGGTTCTTCATTAGATGATTCAATATATTCTTTTTCTAATGTATCAATTAAGTATAATTTCATTGCATGGTTTAAATAACCAGTTTCTTTGTAATCATCAATTGATTTAAAACCATTCATAATGACAATATCATAAAAATTGTCTTCCATATCTGTAAGTTCTTCAGTTGAGAAAGTTTTTGAGGCTTCTTCAAGTGTCAAACCTTGATATGTTTCTTTTTCTAATAATTCATTAATATCGAAGTCTGTATCTGCTTTTGCAGCAACTATGAACTCAGATAACAAATCACTATCAACGATTGTTGATAAATGGTTTGCACCGAATCTATCTAATAGTTTTATGTAAACTTCTTCATTTGTTATTTCTAATGAACCAATTTCAGCATACACTTGGTCACCAGAAGATATTTTTAGTTCTGTCTTATTCGATTTAAGAGCACTACAACTAAATGCTAATAGTAATACCGCGATTAACGCAAGTAGCATTGGAAGTGCTTTTTTCAAAAACTGTTGTTGTGTCATTTTGTTCACTCCTTAAACTTTTATTCTTTATATTTCTTATATTTCGCACTTAATATATTAACATTAATTATGGCTAAATACAACAAGATATAACCAAAATTAAATGTCAATAATAAGAAATTTATATACTAAACATTTCCAACTTGTATAGGCACTTATAATTTATTCTTTTATCTGGTTAGAATACAATAAGTTGAGTGCGTATGGAGGGAGGGTATATAATGGGTCATCCGGTACATAAAGAATCTGGATATGCATTAGTTCTTGTATTATTCATTTTACTTGTAATCATAGGCGCTGCTTGGTGGTGCTGCTAATTGCCTAGGGGGAGTAATCCCCTTTTTATCTTGCCTAGAAAGATATAGAATTATGTTATAATTGTAAAAGAAATGGGTGGAGAATATGAAGATAACAGTGCTTGCAAGTGGTTCAAAAGGTAATTGTACATATATAGAAACTGATGAAACGAAAATCATGATTGATTGTGGATTATCTTTTAGACAAGTGAAAAACAGACTGGAACAACAGGATATTTCTATATTTGAACTTGATGGTGTTTTCATTACTCATGAGCATAGCGATCATGTTTCTGGGTTACCCACTCTTTTATCAAGATTAC
>CAJYBF010000084.1 GCA_913064935.1 uncultured Mollicutes bacterium | reverse complement strand
CTTCTTAGCCGCAGTACCATCTATTGAAGTTATAGGCAAAAAATGGATATATATAAGCTCTGTACTCTCATTATTAATAGTAGGATTCATTGTTATGTATCAACTATTTATCAATGAATTTATGGGTTATGGTACATCCTATTTATTTGGTTTTGGTAATTCTAATTACTTGCCAGACCCTTTTGCTATAATTGGTTTGATTTTATTAATTCCTTTATTGTTTAAAAAGAAGATAAACATCCTCTTTACAATAATAGGTCTATTATTTATTGTTATTGCTATATTATCCCTATCAAGAGCTGCATTTATTGGTTTAGTAATAAGTGCTCTAATTACATTGATTTATCTAGTAGTATCTAAAAAACTACTTACAGTGAGATCTGTTTTACTGTTTGTGGTAGGAATTTCAGCTTTCGCTGGATTAGTCTTCATTTTGAATTCACTTGGGCAACCAGCTTTATTAAACGATCTTAAGAGTTTCTTGACGGTGTTTACAGGTGAGAACTCGCTGGCTGGAATATCAAGTCTGCGTATGGATGTTTGGGCTGGAGCTTTGACTAAACTTGGTGAGAATCCATTGAATATACTATTTGGTATTGGCCAAAGTGTATTCGTATTCAATGCTAATGGTCAAAATTATTTACCTACTAACGTCCACAATCAATATATTGATATATTGTTATCTGGTGGGATTGTAGTATTTGCTATATTTATCTATTTACTTATCAAACAAATGATTTATGCTTTCAAAATAGTAAAACACGATATTAATAATATTGTGTATCTTTCTGCTTTGGTTTTTATATATGTTAAATGGTTTTTTAATAGTCTAAATGCAATTCATTCGCCATTTGTTTTGATGGTTTTTGTAATTGTCAGCAGTAAATATATGAATATGCTAAAAGAGACTGATCAGATCTGATTATCTCCTTTGATTATTTGGCATTTTAAGAAGTGATTACTAATAAAATATATGGGGTGTTAATATGTGTGGAATAGTTGGTTACATTGGAAAGAATGATTGTAAAGAAATCATTATTGATGGATTGAAAAAATTAGAATATCGCGGTTATGATTCTAGCGGTATCGCTTTAATTGGTGATGGAGAATATGTCTTTAAGGAACAAGGACGTATTGTGAATATGGAACAAACAGTAGACAAAAATTTGTTTGCTCCAATAGGAATAGGGCATACAAGATGGGCTACTCACGGTAGGCCAAGTAAAGTTAATTCTCATCCACATATGTCTTTTGACGATAGATTTATATTAGTTCATAACGGTGTTATTGAAAATGAAATGTATTTAAAAGATACTTACTTAAAGGGGATTGATTTAGTATCTGAAACTGATACTGAGATTTTAGCTTGTTTAGTGAGTGTTTTCGTGAAAGAGAATAGTTGTGTTAAGAAAAGTATTATAGAGTTTATGAAAGTTGTTAAAGGCTCTTACGCAATAGCGCTAGTAGATACTGAAGACAACAATAAACTATACGGAATTAAAAACATGTCGCCTATGATAATTGGCGTGGGTAAAGGATTTAATATGTTAGGTTCAGATGTTTCTTGTATGATAAAAGAAACAAATGAATTTATTCCATTTGAAGATATGGAATTTGCAGTTATAGGAAAAGATGATTTTATTATTTATAATCAAATAGGTGAGGAAATAAACAGAAGTAGTTATATATCTGAGATGAATAGTGCAGATATTGAATTGGGTCAATATCCTCATTATATGTTAAAAGAAATAGAAGAACAAAGTTCTGTTGTTAGAAAGATCTTAACTGAGTATTATGATGATGGATTTGTTTTGAATAATGCTTTATTAACTGAATTAGAAAATGCAGATAGGATTAACATTATTGCTGCTGGAACGAGTTATCATGCTGGATTAGTTGGTAAGAAGATTATAGAAACCATGAGCAATATTCCAGTTGATGTTCATATGTCTAGTTAGTTTGTTTACAATATGCCTGTATTAAGTGAAGATCCTTTCTTCATATTTATAACTCAAAGTGGTGAAACAGCAGATAGTAGAGCTTGTTTAAAGAAGATTAATGGACTTGGCTATAATTCTTTAACAATAACTAATGTTGCTGGCTCAACTTTATCAAGAGAAGCAACTTATACCTTGCTTTTACATGCAGGACCAGAAATAGCTGTTGCAAGTACGAAAGCCTATACAGCTCAAATAGCTGTATTAAGCATTTTGGCATTCTGTATTAGCGATTATGAAATCGATCTACATAAAGAATTAAGTAAAGTTGCAAATACTATAGATGAAGTATATAGTTTAAAAAACAGAATTAAAGATCTAGCCGAGAGTTACTTGAATGAAACAAGAAGTTGTTTTTATATTGGTAGAGGTATTGATTATTATGTAGCGATGGAAGCTGCCTTAAAACTTAAGGAAATAAGTTATATTCAAACTGAAGGATTTGCAGCAGGTGAACTTAAACATGGAACTATTGCTTTAATCGAAGAAAATGTTCCTGTGTTAGCAGTTATTTCAAGTAAAGATACTCACTTGAACACAAGAGGAAATATAAAAGAAGTAGAAAGTAGAGGAGCTAATACTTTAGTAATATCTACACAGTCCGTTTCTAATAAAACTGATGAAATAATCCTTAACGATGTTCATGAACTACTTACACCATTAGTAACTATTATACCTACTCAATATTTCTCTTATTATGCAGCACTTAGCAGAGGGTTAGATATAGACAAACCAAGAAACTTGGCTAAAAGTGTAACTGTAGAATAATTGAAAAAAGTTATTGAAAGATGAATATTTATAAATTGAAAATATGGACATTCAAAGAATGTCCTTTTATTTTACATATATAACCAGCATAATTACTACCCCCTAGATGATAAACTTTAGTAGATAGAAGTTTATCTATGGGGGATAAAGGGATGAAGAAATTATTACTTATTTTTATTTTGTTTTTAACTGTATGTACAATAACAATAAAGCCACTTGACATTGAACATCAAGTATCAATTGATGTCGGTACTAGTGAAACGAACTGGGAAGAGTTTATTAGCGATTTTGGATTAGACGGTTTCATAGCTTATTATGTAAATATGGATGTTGTAGGAAAATATTTGGTTCAGTATGAATCGAATGGTCATAATAATTTAATAGTAATTGAAATAGCGGATGATATTGACCCTAATATTTCTTTAGTTGGAAGTGGATTAATAGAGATAGAATTAGGAGAGGAATTTAGTGACCCCGGTGTTGAAATAGAAGATAACTATGACTCTAATATGAATGTCATAATCGACTCAGATATTAATGGATTAAGAGTAGGCGATTACATGATTAAATACACAGTGTATGATTCTAGTGGAAATAAGAATGAAGTAATCCGAGCAGTAAGTGTTAGAGATACTATAAAACCTGAAATTGCTTTGGTTGGGGACTCTTCGTATGTAATTGACTTTGGAGATGAGTTTATTGATGAAGGAGTAGTGTGTACTGATTTAAGTACTTGCACAGTTGAAGTTGTTGGTAATGTAGACTCAGCTACTGCAGGTGATTACATACTTGCTTATACTGGTTATGACCTTTACGGAAATAGCAATTCAGTTTTAAGAACTGTAACAGTTTTAGATGAGACCATAGAGGCCGGAATTTTCGATATTGAAATACATCAAAATTTACTAGATAATTCAGACAAGAAAGTAGGATACGAAATGATACCTACTTACATAGTGATTCATAATACCGGAAATGTAGCTAGTGCTATGAATGAGATATCTTATTTACATAACTCTGATAATGATACATTCACTTCATTTCATTTCGCAGTAGATGAGTTTGAAGTGTGGCAAGGAATAGATACTTCATATAATGCATGGCATGCAGGAGATGGTGATGGCGAAGACTCATACAATAGAAACTCTATTGGAATAGAAATCGCAAGATCACTTACTGATGATGATGAAATGAAAGATCAAGCAATCTATAATGCAGCTGTTTTAACAGCTAACATAATGGTTGAATTCGGTATCCCACTCGAAAACATAGTGACCCATTTTGATGCAAGCGAGAAATATTGTCCTCATGATATCTTTGATAGATATGGATTTGAGAGATTCAAGGATTTAGTTGAATCAATATATGACGAAATATTATAAAATAAACCAGACTATATTAAATTATAGTCTGGTTTTGAGTTTATCATAATTGACAAAAAAGGTCGATTTTAGTATTATTTTATTGAAGTAAACATTTTTGAGTAAACTTTTAGCGAAATACTAATGTAGTTATGCAGCTGCGTTTTCCACGTGTTGCGCCATATCGTGTTAACAGAATAAAATATTCGTGCATATTGTCGATATCAGATCAATATCGACAATATGCACGAAGGCGATTGTTTTATTGCAACGATATGGCGCAACAGAGTGGAAACCGCAGCTGCATAGGGATATTAACTATTTTTTTTTGAGGAAAGGATATTACAATTATTGTTGTAATGCATTTTCATTATCAAGCAATACAGCTTTAAAAGCTACACCAAATGTTTTGGTGTTTTTTTATGGAAAATTTATCAATTATGTTACTTCATTAAACTATATGAAAGAAGGAGTAATATGAAAAATGAAACAATAGTAGCTAGAAATTTCCTACGTGATATAAAAATGCGTCCCAAATGGGTACAACAGTGGGGTCTTGATATCAAGGAGACTGAAGTATATGAATTCAATATAGATAAGGAAACTCTTGAGGAACTATTTTGCTGTAACGAATCTGGAAATTATCTTTTATTCGATATTGAGGCAGTCATGGCTAACAAAGAATCAAATTGTAAAAAGTATAATCTTAATAATGTATCACTCTTATGGGCAGGATGCATAGTAAATGGCAAATGGGACGTAATAAGTGAGGATGGGGCATTTTTACAAAAGTCACTCGTTGTAGATGACATCATGACATGGTACAAGAAATTCATGGTGGAATTTGTAAATTTTGTTAGTGGGAATAACATTACAAAAGTCATTGTCAGTGGTGAGGGACTTGAATATAGATTTCTGCAGACCTGTTATAAATTGCTTGAAGACACGTTAACTGACGAGGAAAAATACGATATGAAGAAATTACTCGAAAGAATAATAAATATTCAAAATGTAGTCAAGGAATCTATCATCAAAGGAGCGCCAAGACATATAGACCAATCGGAAAGTTGTCATATCTCAAAGCCATCGTATCTAGCGTTTTGTGCATCGAGAAAGGTTCTCAAGTTTTTAAGAACTATAAACCCAATTGATGGACTTACTGAAATTGCTGAATTGGACAAGAGAGTAGATTCGAAAGCTATAGGGGAGTTGCTTGATGAGATGTACTTTGAGGGAAACCCTGACATAATAGGGGCAGAAATACAGATAGTACTCGACCATTGTATAAATGATGTGAAAATCGACTTAGAATTGATAAGGAGATATTTTCATATAGCTAAATGAGATTAAAATAAACCAGACTATATTAACTTATAGGCTGGTTTTGTT
>CAJYBF010000083.1 GCA_913064935.1 uncultured Mollicutes bacterium | reverse complement strand
ATCCGTCATCTCTTGGCAAAGTTCATTGGCAGCATTCTCCAAGGGTAAAAGAGCGCCGGCCCCTGAAGGAGGCCGTGTCCTATAACCTGAAAAAAGGATTCTTCCCGTATCTGTCCTAAAGGCCTTAATACGAATCTCATTTGAGAAAAAACGCGTGGGCGTTCCAAATATTTTCCTTACGTCAACAAATGTTCGTCTTACATCACCTTGAACCAAGATATCTGCACCAAAATCCTTGGCAATTTTGCCGGCCAACGACGCGTCCTCTTTCATAAGAAGGGATTCAAGTTCTTTCTTGCGACTAATCTGACCGGCATCAACCAGTTGAAATCCTTCTCAATATTGGCAGCATTGACGACTAGCATATAATAATCATTATAAAGATAAATTAAGAAAATTAGAGAATTATTAGCATCACAATAATCAAAATTTTTAATTCTGTCTATTTCCTTCTTAGGTAAAGTAAACTCATGTTTCTTAATAACATTATTTAAGTAATCATCAATTGATGTACAAGCAACAAAACCAGTTTGTTCTCTATTATCCATTATTTGACGGTAAATATAAAACATTGGTTTTTCATCCTGGATCATAATAACTTCAGTTTGGAACTTATCTAGATTTTCTCTAGCTTTTAAATAAACTGATTCATCATAAGGACTCGTCTCAATAGGTACATCTATTTCACTTCTTACTATATGCAAGAAACTAAATGGATTACCTTCAGACATCTTCATCGCTTCTTCTCTATTCATAACATCATAAGGTAAAGAAGCTACTTTCTCTACTAAATCAGCACTTGGTCTGATTGCCTTAAACTGCTTAACAATTGCCATATCATTTCTCCTATAATAAGATTTCTTTAACGATATTTATTGTTTCTATACCTATTCTATTTTGTGCTTCACTTGTTGCAGCACCAATGTGTGGTGTTAGTGAAATTTTAGGATGAGTATAAATTGCTTCATTTCTAGTTGGTTCTTCTTCATATACATCTAATGCTGCTGCAGCAACTTTACCGCTAGCTAAAGCTTTTAATAATGCTTCTTCTGAAACAACTTTACCTCTAGCTGTATCTACTAGATATACTCCATCTTTCATTTTAGCAAACTCCGCATCTCCTAAAACTGTTCCTACTTCTTTAATATAAGGAATATGTAAAGAGATGAAATCTGAGTTTCCTAATAATTCATCAAACTCAACATATTTACATTCAGGCATAATTGAACTCTCACCAAATACATCAAAATAAATAACGTCCATTCCTAAAGCCATTGCTCTTGAAGCAACTTCTCTAGAGATTCTACCAAAACCGATTAACCCTAATGTTTTACCACCAAGTTCAATTCCTTTATAAGCTTTTTTATTCCATTCACCATTTCTCATATTGATATTAGATATATATATATGTCTAGTCAAACTAAACATATGACCAATAGCTAATTCAGCTACAGCTCTACTTGAAGCAGCAGGTGTGTTTCTAACAATAAACCCTTTGCTTTCAGCATATTTAACATCGATGTTATCAAGTCCTACACCAGCTCTAATCATAAGTTTTAAATTACCACCAACAGCTATATCAATTAAATCTTTTCTAATCTTCGTAGCACTTCTAATAATAATACATTCAACTTCTTTAATTTTTGCTTCTAATTCTTCTCCGTCGTAATGAGTAGTATCAACTATAAATCCTAATTTTTCTAATTCCAATTTAGCATTTGCAGCAATACCATCATTCGCTAAAATAATTCTTCCCATTATAGCCCCCAAATATCTTCGATTTCATTTAATAAAGCTAATAGATCTTCTGTTTTTCTATCCGCCATATGTGCAATTCTAAATGCTTTTTCTTTTAAAGAACCATATCCATTAGAAATCATATAACCTCTAGTAGCTAATTCTTTATTCAATTCAGCAACACTATTTCCTTTAGTATTTAAAATACAAGTTACTGTATTTGATAAATAATTTTCATTTGCATAAAGCTCAAAATGTTTTCTCGCCCATGCTCTAACAATTTCAGCTTGTTCGTAATGCTTATTAAATCTATTGTCTAATCCTTCTTTATTAAGAATTCTATCTAATTGAAAATCAAGACCAAACATGTGTGGTGTTGTAGGTGTAGATGGATATTGGTATGCTGCTTTAACTTTTTTATAAACAGACACTAAATCAAACTACCATCCTCTATTTTCAACTGTTTGAGCTCTTTCATATGCTCTTTCACTAACACTCGCTACTGCCATTCCTGGTGGTAATCCTAAGCATTTTTGAGTCGAAGATAAACAAATATCTAAGTTACTTTTGTCTACTTCAATTTTAGCTCCACCTAAACTAGATACTGCATCCACACAGAAAATAACATCTGGATACTTACTTACAACTTGTCCGATTTCATAAACTGGGTTCATAATACCAGATGATGTTTCATTATGAGTAACGGTAACTACATCGTACTTACCTGTCTTAAGTGCTTCTTCTACCATTTCTGGAGTAGTAGGTTCACCATCAGCTGATTTAAAATGATCAGCCGGGATACCATTCACTGTTGCCATTTTGAACCAGCGATCACCGAATGCTCCTACGCTAAATACTGCAGCACGTTTCTTAGTACAACTTCTGATTGCCATTTCCATCATTCCACTACCAGAACTTGTGCT
Organism: uncultured Mollicutes bacterium; assembly: GCA_913064935.1. Classification (GTDB taxonomy): domain Bacteria; phylum Bacillota_I; class Bacilli_A; order MAG-NZ; family MAG-NZ; genus Zrk6. Next base: position 2,873 of record CAJYBF010000083.1, on the reverse strand, counting down.
TAGTAAAATCGTGTTCTTAGTGTACATCAATTTTTGTAAATTTTCACTTATGTTTTTTTGTAATTCAGTCGCTTCATTTCCCCTATGTGAAATTTGCAAAGTAGAAAATTTCGCAAGTACTTCTGGGTCCACATCTACTGGACCAGGTATAAACAATTTTTTATACATAATTACCCCCTAAGATTTAATTGATTATTGCATATGTATTATACATCAAAAAACGCCTATATTAAAGCGTTATCTTAATAAAAATAAAAATTAGAGAATAATCTCTAATTTAGTGTGGGTGCGTCTTTTACAGGTAGTAATAATGCTAAAACAATATAAATAAGTATTCCAGCTCCACCCAATAAAGTTACGATTATCCATAACGCTCTAACAAGTGTTACATCAAGATCAAAATAATCAGCAAGCCCAGCGCATATCCCTAGTAGTTTACCCTCATCCTTATTTCTATATAACTTCTTCTTCATTCAAATCACCTCATGTTACTATAATACAATGGAATTCTGTTTTAATCAACTTCTGTTCAATGTTTTCCTAAAATTGAAAATACCACTTAAAACAATAATAACTCCACCAAATATAGAGTAAATATCTGGAGAATCAGCAAAGACAGTATAAGTGATAATTAAAGCGAAAATGATACTTGCGTAATTGTATACTGAGATTCTTGATGCTTCAGCAATCTTATAAGCAAAAGTCATTATAATTTGAGCTAAAGTTGCCGCTAATGCCATTAGAATCAAGAACACTAATTGTCTAGAGTTCGGAGTAACAACTCCGTCTACCAACATCAAGAAGAAAGTAACAATGGAAGTAAACAAGGAAAAATAGAATACAATTATTAATGGCGATACTTTTCCGCTTAGCCCTCTTATTAAAGTATATGATGCGCCAGCAAAAACAGCTGATAATAAGGCAATCAATGCAGGAATGACTGTAAAATCAAGGGATGGTTTAATAACTAACATTGCCCCCATAAATGCAAAAATAATGGAAACTACTTGGTAGCCTTTCAACTCTTCTTTTAAAAACAAATACGAAAATAAAATAACGAAGAAAGGATTTAATTTATTGATCATCGTAGCATCAGAAAGAATCATATTATCTAAAGCGTAATAATAAGTCAATAAGCCAAACAACCCAATTAAACATCTAAAGAACAAAGTAGTTCGAAACTCCTTTTTAACATATATACTAGTTTTAGTTTTTATAATCACCGGCAACACTAAAACGACTCCTAAAATGTTTCTAGCAAAGACTTTCTCATATAATGGAATATCAACTAATAATTTCACTAATGTAGCGTTAAAAGTGAAAAAAAGCGACGATAAGAGTATAAAAACTACTCCCTTAATGTAATTATTCATATCTACCTCTAAAATTCATTATTTCGTATATTTGGTAAAGGAAAAGACTATATACTAGTATAGCCTATCAAAACAAAATTATCTAATTTTTTTGATAACCCATAATAGAATAAGTGCTCCTACTATAGCTCCTATAATAGTACCAATTAATCCTGAAGTGCTAATTCCTAAAAGCCCAAATAACCAACCTCCAAGAAAACTACCAATAACACCTATAACTACATTTTCCCAAAACTTCTTTTTTCTGCTTTTAGACAACTCTCCAGCCGCCCAACCAGCAACAAAACCTACTACAATTAAAGTTAAAATTTCAACTAATCCCATAATCTACCTCCTATTAAGTATATTGTACTAAATATCTTAAATATTATCAAATACAAATAATCTGCATTTATTTTAGCGGTTTTTTATAATTCATATCAATCTTTTGTCTACTTTCGATTAATTCCTTAAATGGTACTGTTGGTTTATTTGGATATTCAATTATATTATTCTCCCAAGTTCTTATTGTTATAGACTTTGATTCTCTCGATACTATATAGTTTGGTAGCATTGGAGTTTTTCCTAACCCTCCTGGTGCATTCACTATATAGTAAGGAATACCAAGTCCACTAGTATACCCTCTAAGATGTTCCATAATCTCTAACCCATCATCAATTGATGTATTGAAGTGAGAGATACCTTGAAAGTGTTTATTATGGAAAATCTAATAAGGTCTCACTCTGATTTTACGAAGTTACTGATTCAATAATCTCATAATAAACTTATCATTATTGATACCATTAAGTAGTACTTCTTGATTTCCTAATACAACACCAGCCTCTGCTAACTTATCGCATGCTAATTTAGTCTCTGGAGTAATCTCCTGAGGATGATTAAAATGTGTATTCAAGTAAATCGGAGCATACTTCTTAAGCATCTCTATTAATTCGTCTGTTATCCTTTGCGGAATTGTAACTGGAGTTCTTGTACCAAGTCTTATTATCTCAACGTGAGGAATTTTTCTAAGTTCAGTCAAGATAAACTCTAAATATTCATCACTTAACATTAACGCATCTCCACCAGTTAACAGAATGTCCCTGATTTCTACATTATCCTTCACATATTTAATTGACTCAATTATATCAGCCTTACTAGTACTAGATTCTGTATAATCAATGTTTCTTTTTCTTTGGCAATGTCTACAATACATAGCACAAGTATTAGTTACATTAATAATAAGTCTATCCGGATATCTTCTTGTGATAGCCCCAGCTGGATTAGTGAATTCCTCACTCATCGGATCTAAGTCACCTTCTAAATCAACAACTTCATTTAAAAGAGGAACTGCAGTTAAGCGCAGTGAATCATATTTATCAGTACCATTCATAAGTACAGCGTAATACGGGGACACAGCCCACCTAATATTACTACATATGACCTTTAGATCTTCTTTCTCCTTCTCGCTCAAATACAGAATAATTGAATGTATATCTGGCTCCTCTATTCTTTTTCTTATTT
>CAJYBF010000082.1 GCA_913064935.1 uncultured Mollicutes bacterium | reverse complement strand
TTTGCTCGTTACAGAGTAGGAGATGTTTATCAATGTGTTGGATTAAAGAATTTTGAAGAAGGTACTGCTATCCCACGTTTTAGATATGTTGACAGAGTATTGAACATTATAGATATTGCCGGATTCACTAGAATCTCGGTAAGCAGTATTAGTACCGCAATTAAACATTCAAAAGTTAAAGTTATTGACTGGACCGCTAGAAAAGAAGTATCAGATAGTAATCGCCCATTTTTGAAAGTATATTTAGAGATTGACCAAACATATTTGACTAATAATCCGATGAGTACTGAAATTCTCAAAGATTTGTTGACAACATATTTTAAATATATCGATCAAGATTACAAAGACCTAGAAAAAATATTAGGAATAGATCCACTCGAGATTGAACTGTTACCAATGGATACATTCAAGAAATACAAGGAAACTTATGCAAAACCAATTCGCAAACTTAATGCAACACATCATGATGTGTTGAATTTATTAAACTTTAAAGATAGGGGGTAAGCCAGATGGGACTTTATGATTACATTTCTGGGAGTTCAGTATTAATATACTTTTTCATTTTCTTAATTATTTTGAATTCGCAAAAATCTAAGATCCGTGATATCTTCTTGGGACTTATTATAGTTTCCATTATGTGGACAGGTGGATCTCTACTTATGAGAACGCAAACCTTCCCATCATATGAATTTTGGTATCACATATCTTTGGTGGGGCTATTTATTATGCCTATAATATATTTTCGTTTTATCATGGAGTATTTTAAAAATGTGAAACTTAGGTACATATATCTTTCTGCATTACTTATGGGTGGAATTTTTGTTGTCAATATCTTTACTGGTTTGTTTATTCCACCTCCAGTTATAGAAATCATTAATGGAACAGAAGTAATGGTTTATGAATCTTTACAGTGGCCGATATTTTTCTTGTACGCTTTAGCAGTAACTATGATTTCTCATATGTTATGGTGGTTCTATGCAGGGATTCAAAGCAATCCTAAATTGCGAAGATTAAGCAGACCAATCACAATAGGTATTCTTTCGATTTTTATTGGGAACGTACTGATATTATTTCCAGTATTTAGTTCATTTCCAATTGATATTTTATCAGGACTAATTAACTCTATTGCCTTACTTTATGCATTGGCGAAGACAAGTCCGTTTAAACTTAAAATGGTAACGTCTGAGTCAGTTGGATATGCCACTTGTTTGTTACTAGCATTCTTATCGCTTTATATATTAAATCCTGTCATATTGACGATGCTAGAAAAAATCACTTCTTCAGCAAACTCTATGATTATGTTGAATTTAGTAATCTTTAGTTTAGTGTTGGTTGGGTACTTCATTATTTGGAGATTGGTAGTCATTGGAATTTTCGTAAAAGATGAAGAGGAAAAATCAGAATTACTAAACTTGTTCAGTGCGAGTATTACAAAATCACTTGACTCGAAACATATATTTAAGCAAACGATCAGCATTATAGAAAGAGTTGTAGGTTGTCACGATGTTCACGTTGCTTTAAAGACAAGTAGAAATTCATTCCAACTTTCATACAGTAATCAAGCTTTAGCTGATTTATCTGTTTCCTTTAGATCGGATAATCCTTTGATTAAACGTCTATCAAATAAAAATTCGGCATTAACAATTTCTGAATTCAGATATGATGCCACTTATCAAACAATGTGGGAACAGGAAAAATACGATTTAGTTAAGCTAGACATTACACATGCCTTTGGGTTAGTAGATGATGATGATATCCACGGAATTCTTTTAATGTCAGATATTCAATCTAAGAAAAAATTGAAACTTCAACAAGTACTCCAACTTCAGTCGATTTGTAACATGGTTTCTATTGCCTTAAAAAATGCTGCATCTTATGAAACAGCCGTTATTGATTCTAGAACAGATGATCTAACTGGGCTTTACAATAGAAAATATTTCTATCAACTGATTGAGGAAAAATTTATTGAACAAAAAAATGAATCACTTGCACTTGTTATGTTGAATCTAGATGATTTTAAATTATATAACCAGTTGTATGGAGTTAAAAAATCTGATAAAGCTTTGAAGACTATCGCTACAATTTTAGAAGGAAGCGTTGGGAAAGATGGTTACGTTGCAAGGTTTAGTGGAAAAGAATTCGTCATTATTTTACCTAAATACGATGTCTTCGGCACATTAAAATTGATTGAAAAAGCAAAAAAACAAATTCTTGCAGCTTCTCAATCGAAAACTAAGAAACTAGATAAACAAGTAACATCAAGCACCGGAGTGTGTGTATACCCATTTGGTGCAGCGAATGTAAATGAATTGATAGAAAATGTTCAGCAAGCTGTTTACCAAGTTAAAAGAAGTGGTAAGAATGCAGTACGTGTGTTTGATACTTTTGTACAAAAAGATCAAACAGCTGAAAAACGCTCATATAGCGCTATTTATAATGAATATAAATCTACTATCTATGCTTTAACAGCTGCGATAGATGCAAAAGATCACTATACATTCTCACATTCTGATAATGTAGCGAATTACGCAGTTACTTTTGCTAGAGAATTGAATCTTAATAACGATATTGTTGAAAATATACGTCAAGCAGCTCTTTTACATGATGTTGGTAAGATCTCAATCACTGAACAGGTATTAAATAAACCAGGTCGTTTAAATGCAGAAGAGTACAAACTGATGCAAGGTCACGTTGATGCCTCTATTGATATTATTCGCCACTTGCCATCTTTGGATTATGTTATACCAGCCGTACTAGGTCACCATGAGAGATACGATGGTACTGGATACCCAAGGAGAACCAAGGGAGAAGATATTCCACTTACAGCTAGAATATTGTGTCTGGCAGATTCATTTGATGCGATGATATCTGAACGCGTATACAAGAAGCCGAGGCTAATTAAAGATGCAATTCAAGTTATAAAAGAAGAAGCAGGAAAGCAATTTGATCCAAAACTAGCACTTGTTTTCGTAGATATGTTAACCAGTGGTAAAATAAAATTAGATAAACAAACTATTGTGACAGTTTCTGAAGTAGAAATAATCTCAGAGGAATCTCGATCAGTAGCATAATAAACTTGTTACAGTTTAATATATCAAATAGTATTACTCTTATTAGGGTAATACTTTTTTTTGTTTCGAAATATTTCTAATTGGATTAACGATTTTGACTCAATGAAATTATTTACTTAAAAAAACGAATAGACAAACCGAGAGTGTGAAAACGTAAATCAATCTATGAAAATATCTTTCACAAATTGTGAAAGTATTTGACATTAATTTGACTAAACCGCTCTATACATATATAATTGAGTAAATACCTGTATCAATATATGAAAGATTTTTTCTTAAACTGGCAAGAAGGTGTAATTTGTGTTCAAGAACAAGGACATTGCAACGAGAGCTGGTGTTTCTAGTGCTACAGTTTCTAGAGTTATGAATCGAAGCGGTTATGTTAAAGATGAAACTAAGGAATCTGTACTAAGAGCTTATGATGAACTTGCAAATGAAGATACTTTGTTAGGTGAGTCAATCTTAAGTAGAAAGACCAATATAATAGGGATTGTCATTCCAGACATATCGAATCCCTTTTTTGGCGATGTCATAAAAGGAATCTCTAAAATTGCTGATGAACACTCAGCGAGTTTACTAGTTTGTAATACTGATGAGCAGTTAGAAAAAGAACTTAGATATATAGATATGTTTAAAACAAATAATATTATGGGGCTGATAATCACTCCGAAAACTGATCAGGTAGACTATAATTTCAAATATCTTTATCAATTAGAAGGTTTGGGAGTACCGATAGTCTTATTAGATAGAGGAATTAATCTCTCTCATTTTAATTCTGTATTTGTTAATAATGTCGCAGGCTCATATGAGGCAGTTGACGAATTAATAAGTTCTGGGCATCAAGATATCGCGATCATTTCAGGTCCTATGTCATCTAAACCAGGACGAGAAAGATATTATGGTTATGAAAATGCAATGCGAGTTAATGGAATAGAGATTAACGAAGACCATATCTTCTATGGAGATTTTAAACTTGAAAGTGGATATCAAATTACAAAACAAATCTTACAACTAGAACAAAGGCCAACTGCGATTTATGCAACGAATAATATGATGGCACAAGGATGTGTTAAGGCACTTGTTGAAAGTGGTTTATCAATTCCTAATGATATGGCGTTTATAAGTTTTGATGATGTCGAGATGTTTGAGATAATGAATCTCAACATATCAACTGTATCAAGACCTACTAATTTGATGGGAGAAGTAGCTGCTGAAATGCTTTTTGAACTTATTGCAGCTGATAAACCTAAGCAAACATCAACTAAGGAAATATTGCTTGAAACAAAACTTGTTTTAAGAGGATCAGAAAAACTTGTAACAAGTAAGGGGTAGTAATATGGATAAAGCAAATGTTAAGCAAATGATAAGAAATGAGATTGTGAGTAGTTTGTTGAAAACACAAAAGTTTCTTATCGTTGGAAATTGGAAGATGAATCAAACAAAACATGAAGTCATGTCATTTTTAGATGCTATTGTAGACTATGATTTTGGTAACAAAAACAAATTAGTCATAGTGCCTTCAAATCCATATCTATATTTATTTGAGGATAAGTTACGTTACAGTAAGATTCTTTACGGAGTACAAAATGTATTTCCTAAGAATGAAGGTGCATTTACAGGAGAGTTATCAATTCAAATGACAAAGGACTTTGGGTGTAAATATGCAATTTTAGGCCATTCTGAAAGGAGAACTCTATTTAATGAATGTGACGAGTTTGTTTCGAAGAAAGTTAGAATGTGTGTTCAAAATCAAATAATTCCTATTCTTTGTATCGGTGAAAATCTTGAGGATAGAAAAAATGGAAACTATAAGAAATTTTTAACTAATCAAATAAAAGAAGGATTATCAAGAATTAGTGGTGAAGAACTAAAGGAAGTTGTTATTGCTTATGAGCCAATATGGGAAATAGGTACTGGAGAAACTGAATTACCAGATCAAGTTGAAGAGATTAATATGTTTTTAAGAAAGTTTATAATTAAAGAATATGGAAATGACAAAGGTAAGAATATTACTTTAACTTATGGTGGTAGTGTTAAACCATCAAATGTAGGGGAGCTTGCACTAGCTCAAGATGTATCAGGGTTTTTAATCGGGGGAGCAAGTTTAGAATCAAAAACGTTTAAAGATATAAGTGATATTTTAAACGGGAATTAGTCTGAATCTATAGAAAGGAAGTGAGATATGGAAATCAAGAATCTAGATAAACTCGTAAATGTAGTTACTCAAAAAGTACTAAAGAAGATTGATGTTATTGAAGGTTCAGAAATTTCTGATAAATCTTGCTTAGTATTAATTCCTAATTCTATATTTGGGGCGAAAAAATATACCGAGTTTATAAAGGATAATTATCCTAAATACCAATTTTACTTAAAAGGCAATGAATACTTGAAAATGGAAAACATTGATAGCAAGCTATTTCAATCGGTCGAGTTTGATGATGGAGAATTTATGTCTTTGCTAGACTCAGTAGGTTTAGTGTTAGTCATAGGATTG
>CAJYBF010000081.1 GCA_913064935.1 uncultured Mollicutes bacterium | reverse complement strand
TACTTGTTTAACGGTCTCGATAGGGCAATCAGGATGAATTTCATAAAACTCGTTTTCTATTTTTACTCCTTTAGCTTCAGGGTGATTACACCATATAGACATTCCTTTTTGTGTAGGTTTACTTATGAAATCACATTCTCCACAGCATCTTATTTCTGTTTTTATTCCAGCATAATCACTTTTTGGTTCTAACCAATACGCCCATTTTATTTCATCATTATCGATAATTTTACGTTCAATTGCGTTTTCTGGAAATTTAAACTTTTCTGAATTATCTTCTAATAAACGAACTTGAAATTCATATTTTAAATATGTGTCTGCCAATTTCTCAGCAAGTTCTTTATCACTAATACCCAGAGCCATAGACAATGTTTCTAAGATATGTCTACCTTGAGTTCTACTCATTCCACAACCGATCTCATCCCAGGGTGACGTGATCCGAATGAAATCAATCGCATATTTATAAGGATAATCTGAATCGAACTTCTTTTCTTCTTTATTCATTTCAGCTCTTGTTCCATTATAATCAACATAACTAAAGCTTATATCATACGCAATAGCACCTTGATGAGGAGAATCTTCTGATGTACCAAATCACCTTTCTCATACATCATCATTATATTTTTTATGTTTCTTTTTTAGTAAATCTACTATCCAGGCTTCTTTTGATCCCGAAGAGAAGGTTGAAGCAGATCCAAGAAGAGCAAAAATTATTAGGAGATAATAATAATTTTTGACAAATATTACTAGTAATACTAATATAAATAAAAATATTTTCAATTTGTGACCTACCATATACCACTTGCTTAATTTCATTGCATCCGGAATTGTTATATTTTCATTATCTATAACAATGTACGGTGTTAATGTATAACTTAGGCCCGCTATAATTCCTGGTACGATGAGTAACAAGGACCACAAGAACGTATAAAGAAAAATAAGCAACTGTGTTAACACAGCGCGTACGTAGATCTTGAATCCATATAACAGATTTCTAACACTTACGTTCTCACCTGTTACTACATTCAAAAACAGTTTATACATTCCGTATGTTATTGGACGTGTAACAAATATTGCCATTACTATTTCTTTCGCGTTTGTTATCGAAGGCAAAATCTCACCAAGTTGCTGAGCGGAAATATTATCAAGCAAATTGGATTCCATAAAAATTACTTGATTGATATGATTCACTAACTGGTCTTTATAAAACATTATAATTCCATATATTATAGTGCTTATAAGTATTGTTCTAAAATATCGCTTATACTGCTCTTTTCCCATACTAAGTAACTCTCTCATAGTAGAACCCCCTTGATATTACATATACTTCACTATTTATTACTTCATAATAATTTACACTATCTAAGAACCGGAACCATCTCATAACTTTCCGCAGTAGCTGTGCAAGGAAGAGGATAGTTTATTGTTCCTTCCATTTTTTAAGTATAAGGTACAATGAATAATAAATCAAAACCATCACCGTAAGTCTAATAAACAAGATGAAGCATTCCCAGATGCTTAAACTTACATTTAATCCTAAATGATTAAGCAAGACCGCTTCACTCATAATTGGTAATTCACTAAATAGCTTACTTAATAAGGGTAAAATAACTTGGCTATCTATTAAAGAATGAAAATAAAACAATACCATACTTAGTAATATCACAATCCAATCAGTTTTAAAGAATAGCCTTAATATCAATAAGACCCCAATCCATAACACCGATATTATAAAACTTACTAATACATCAGCAAATATAATCCAAGACCCATCCAGTAACTCAGACAACACAGGTGTATGAGGAGTAATATAAGCAAACACTATAGTTACAACAAATTCAGCTAATATTAGTGTAGGTACTATATAACTTATATGTTTGATCAAATATATAAGTTTATTGTTCATTGATCTCTTTTCGTAAAACACAAACAAGATACCAATCCATACTGGGTATCCAAGAAGTAGTACAGTAAACAATGGAGCCCATGCATTCCACTCAAATATAAAATCAACTTGCTCAGCTAATGACATCTCAGATAAATAACCACTTCCAAAATCAATTCTAAAGATGATGCTAAAAACAAATACATAAGAAACAATCAATACAATGATGCCCTTTCTTAAACTCAAATTCTTAATCATAATCTTCCTCTTCCAATCAATTCATTCGTATAAGTTGCTTCCTCTAACTGGTAGGGAAACTCAAATTCAGCCTCAACATTTCCAACACTCCAATAGTCCGTACCACGTGTAGACTTAATGACAGTGATTGAATGGTGTATATAAATGAACATATAATCATTCTCTAAACTATTATAAAAATATATATTCTCAATAATGAACCCTGGCGTCGTATTCACTGTGTGAACTACGGCGTTCTCCCATTCATCATTAGTGACTTTCACTGATGTTCTAAGAGGAACACAGTAAGTACCAAAATCATATTCAACTTGTTGGTATAAATAAAAATAATAAGTACTCACATCATCATTACTGTAATCATCAGTTTTCCTAATACTAACTGTATCAATGTCGCAAACTCCTTTATGATTTGAAATAATCGCAATATGAGGCGGAACTATAATTCTATATAAAAGAATGGATAATACTATTACAATAATGAAAGTTATCGAATATAAAAGTCTTTTATAGTACTTTTGTAAAGTTCTTGAAGCCTTAACATCACTATATAATAACTCATCCATTGTTAAATCAAATATTCTAGCAATTTCTTTTAGTTTTCCTAAATCAGGATATGTCTTATTCCTCTCCCAACTTGAAACTGCTTGTCTTGAGACTAAGAGTTTTTGGGCGAGTTCTTTTTGAGTCATCCCATGAGCAATACGTTTACTTTTAATAACTGATGCAATGTTCTTCATCATCTCACCTCACTAGTATATTAAAGTTAATAAACAGAAATAGCAAGCAAGCGCTACTTTCCCTATCGAGATAGTGGTATATTCCTCGTACACTATCAAAAGAGATAAATCATTCAGGATATAACGACGAGTATCAATTCATTCTATAGGTAAAGCAATCCATCAATGTGGATTGCTTTATTTTAATCTATATACACTTATTAACACTCAAAAAATCGTTACTTGTTCATAGTGTCAAAAAATATTGACGATAGTCCACTTAGTCCTTCACCAAATTCAATTGCGTAACTTGAATTGTATAGATGATACAACTCCCCTTGTCCTAATCTTAACTCCGCAAAGTACTTCTTATCCAATCTAATCTCTAGCATATTGTCATTCCAAAACAAGGAACCTACTTTTCCAAAATTATTGAAGCTAAAGTTATTGTTAGATGAGTAACTCTTCTCTTTCATATCAATAAGAGCATCTACTACATGAATTGTTTTACTTGAATTAATTAAATATGCCACTAAGATTTTACTATCAAACATTCTAAGTAGTGAAATGTTTTCTGTACTTTCAACATACTTCCTTAACTCTATATTGTTCTTGATGTTAGAAATGAATTTCATTTGACTATGAAACTCTTTTAGTTGTTCTTCCGTTAATGGCTCATTAATTAATCTTTCTATAGAATCGAAATAGATTTCATCTATTCTACATATATCAACTAAATACTCTGACATACCAACATGTACGAGTTTTCCCGTTCTTTGCTCCTTCATTCTACTGTTATAAATATCCACATAGCATATATCATTCTCCTTATGCAAACCAGTCATGGATACTCTAGGAGTGTTATTATCGTTTTCAATGATTTTCTTGTCTAAAACTCCTGTAAGCATATTCACTTTACACTGCCATAGAATATGACCCTCTTTTTCATCTAACAAAGCTATATACTCTATATGAACATTCTCGCTACTAATTAGTATACAATTATCTATATTTGCAAACATATGATTTGCATCATCATAATTATGATAGTTGGCAAAAATATAATCATTTAATCCTTCTATAGTGCCATACATTTCTTTTCCTCCTAAATTGATTCGTTCCAATACTTTTATATAGTGATTTCCACTTGAATACTCCTTCGGCGTTAATCCGTACTTTTCCTTAAACATCTTAGTAAAATAGGATGCCGAATTAAATCCGCACTTAAAAGCAATATCATTAATTTGATACTCATCTACATCAATTAGACGAACCGCTTCACATAGTCTTCTAAGCTTTATATAACTTGGAATAGAGATTCCTATTCTAGTATTAAACTTTCTACTTAAATGGAACTTTGAATAATGAAGTTCCTTCGCTATAGATTCGAGTGATAACTCTAAGAGTAAGTGTGTCTCAATAATATTTAATGCTTCTTGAATGATTACCATTACTTCACATCCTTGTTGATCAACAACCAAATTATATCATGATGAAGTGTGCCAAAATGTAAATAAATTGCGTAATAAAAACACCACCTATAAAGTTGGTGTTCGTAAAACTCTTGGGTTAGATTAAGTTTACAGTAAGAGAAATACTCTCGTAAATCATAAATAATGCTATACAGAATCACGACTCATTAGTATCTACCAATTATATAAAAGTCACATTTGATAATTTACTCTTATATTCCAAAAGCAACTCCATCATATAGGTTCCTTCACGGTTTTCTATTACTTTGTCCATCAATTTATTTATTTCACGAACAATCTCACCATTAAAACTATTACTATTATCTACTATCAACTCCAAAAGAAGCAAATCAATTTCTATTGTAGTTACTTCTTTTTTAGATAACGCAACAATTCTTCTCTTTATATACTTTAAGTTAAATACAAGTGTATTTAATAGAACTTCTGAAACGATATAAAATGCATCAAGGTGCTCACCATTTGAGCCATCCATCTCAACAGTATCAATTATTTTATATAAGAAAAACAACTTATCGTTTATAACTTTGGACTCCTGATATTCAAAATCGTCATTTATTTGATCAACAAAATCAGAAATGATTTTAATGAACTTCCGTCCATTATGGTAATCAATATAACCATAACCATCACTTACATATTTTAATTCTGCTTTAACACTTCTTCTAAACTCTTTTAATTCTACATTCATTTTACTATCACCTGCCTAAATTCGAATAATACCTTCCTCGAAACGTACTGGACTACTTAATAAGTTTTAGCATCTCTACTTGGATAGTTATTCAATCCTAAGAAACTCATCTACTCTATGGTATATACCCAGTAAAAAGTATACTAAAATTAGTAAATGAATCCCAAGTAGACCATTAAAGGTGTTTTGAAATAAATTTAAGTATTCAAAATACTCATTCGAGCTTAAACTATCGTAGCTATAATTTAATTCAAAAATCATTCCAGTAATGATATAAATAACTATGCAAGAAGCAACAAGTAGTACCGGCTTAAACTTAGTAAGTTTGTCTCTAATGTTTAACTTATATACTAAGTAATAGTACTGTATAAAAACAGATAATCCTGCACCTATAAGAACATAGACACTATAACCAACTATTGAATCCATACCTACATACATATCTATAGAACTATTGTAGTTAACTACATAATAAAATAATGGAAATAATATAATCAATACTATAGTTATCAAAAGACTCACCGCACCAAATAGTCTTCTCTT
>CAJYBF010000080.1 GCA_913064935.1 uncultured Mollicutes bacterium | reverse complement strand
CTCCTTCTCTCCATGCTCCTCGCCGCCGCCATTGTTCTTGTGCTTGAGAAGTCGCACGGATGACCACTGCGTAACAAAAAAGGCGACCAACAGGGAAAAAACCATGGCAGTCGAGGCCCCCACCGGAATAAGTCTCATATAAGGGCCCAGGAGTCCGCCCACAAAGGCCATTGGTAGAATGGCTGCGATCACGGCAAAAGTTGCAAGAATGGTGGGATTGCCCACTTCGTCCACTGCTTCAACTGCTATCCCTAAAATTGGACGATCCTTGTTTTCAATTCCAAATCCAGCAATACCTTGTCCTCTGTTAACGTAGTATGACCACATTGGAATTCCATCTACTCCTGCCACTCCTGGCAAAAATGAAGCGAATGGTTTTTCCTTATCATAATTTTCTATGACAAAATTTTTGCCTTCAAGATAATAATTAGACATAATCTATTCCTCCAAATTAGTAATTTCTTCTGCTTGATAAACTCTTATATAATCTATTTCCATCGTTTGAGGGAAAATCTCATCATCAATTCCTTGAGCTCCACCCCAATCGCCACCTATTGCGACATTTAAAATTAAGTAAAAATCCATGTTGAATGGCCATTCATCTTCAGATGGACAGTCTCGGTACTTGTTTTCAAATGTGAAGTAAGTTACTCCATCAGCTTTGAAATGAATTTTATCTAGTAACCATGCCATTTCATAAATGTGAAATTCAGTGCTTACATCATCAAGTAATATCGAATCGCCTTTTTGACTACCTTTTGTATGATTGTAAGTAGTTGTATGAACTGTTCCTACAACATTATTCATGTCATAACCAACGTGTTCCATAATATCTATTTCTCCAGAATTAGGCCAACCACCATATCTATTTGCTGTTGGCATCATCCAAATAGCTGGCCATGTCCCAGTACCATACGGTAGTTTTGCTTTTACTTCTACTTTTCCATATTTGAAGTTTCCTTCATTAATCGATTGAAGTTTAGCAGAAGTATATTCTCTTCCTGAATAATCTTCCTTTAGTGCTTCAATTATTAAAAGTCCATCTTCAACTACAACATTATCTTCTTTGTAATACTGAAGTTCGTGATTTCCAAATCCATCTCCGCCAGTTATTATCTTCCATTTTTCTTCATCAGGTACTCCGTCAACATTAAATTCGTCAGACCACACTAAATCATAGTCAAGAATTTCTGAGTATTTGGAATTTTTCCCGTAACAAACTTCCTCTGGAACCTCGATCGGTTAAGAGGCTTGTTTGTTGCATCCAGCTAAAATACGTATTAAAATTACAAACATCTTCTTCATATTATTCTCCTGTGATACCAGTATTCTCGATACCTTCAATAAATTGTTTTTGTGCGAATAAATAAATTATTAGTAACGGATTAATACTTAAGAATGTCGCAGCCATTTTGAATGCTTCATTAATTAAGTTATCACTACCACTTCTATCGAATAATCCATCAAATGAACTTAATCTCATTGGTAATAAACTAAGTGAATCTTTTATAAATATTCCAGACATATATGTTTCATTCCAATTCCAAACAAAACTAAACAGCATAACAATTGTTATCGCTGGTACACTCATCTTAATGATGATGTGCCATAAGATTTTCATAGAAGTCGCACCGTCAAGTTTTGCCGCTTCATCTAAACTAATAGGAATTATCTTGAAGAAGTTATAGAATATTAGAATTAGTATCGCTGAGTTAACTCCTTGTCCAGTAAGTGTCATCATAAGTTGAGGTAATATACTACCAAACATACTTACTCCTGTAGCATTTTGAATTGATGAAAACATCATAATTCTTGGTGCTAATAAAACAGATACTGGAGTGATGAATGAAACAAGAACCATTAAGAACCAAAACTTTTTGTATTTGAAGTTATATCTAGCAAAAGCAAATCCAGTAAACGCACTTACTACTGTTTGCGAAACCGCAAATAGTAGTGAAACCCATATAGAGTTGAATACTGTTTTGAATCCACCTAATACAGCCCAAGATATTTTTAAATTATTAAGGCTTGGTGAAGTTGGAACCCAATCCACCTCTTGATTTATAATGTCTGCTGGAGACATAAATGTCATAGACAATATCTTGAATAAAGGAAATAAATAAACATAACTGATTGAGATTAGTAAAGCATAAATAACTATATTTCCAAGGAACTTACGATTAAGATATTTACTCATCATCCTTCATCCCCTTTTTAAACAAATTAGCTATTCTATCAACATTCTTCTCAATAGAAAATATATCTCTAAATCTATCATTTCGTTGATGTTGTAGTCTTTTCAATTCTTTTTGATTTTGTTGCTGTTTAAGTGTTTCCACATAAACAACTTTCTTTTCTTTGAATACTAAGAATAGTGCCCCTATTAGTAATAAAATTACAACTGTATAAATCCACGCAAATGTACTGGCAATTCCCATTCCACCAGCAGTGTTAGCTAGAACTGCATTAAGTAATTCATAAGTTGGATTTATCTCATATAATCCTAATGAAATAACAGAATAAATTCCTGTAACTAAAGCTATTGGTTTTATTAATGGAATTTTAATTTTCCATAAAATTTGCCATCCATTAGCACCATCTATTTCTGCAGCTTCATAAAGTGATTTAGGAATCTTTCTTAAACCATTTATAAACAGAATTATAGGAATTCCTGTAAACCAAAGAATCAAAGTCATATTTTCAAATAACAAAACTAAGAATTCTGCGAATGGTTGACTGAATCTTTCTATTACCATAAATATTGCTGATTCTGATATATCATCAACTCTTGTAGAGTCTGATGATATTAACTGATACATTACCGGTCCACTTAAAACGATTACTGGTAAGAAATATATCATTCTAAATGCAGCTCTAAACTTAATATCCTTACTTAGTAATAAGGCAAGTATGAAAGAAATAATTAATATCGTTGGAACATATACAACTTCCAAAACGATAAATTCAATTATTGCTGGCATGTATGTAGTGTTAAGTAAGAATGTAGAAGTGTAGTTTGCAAAACCTACAAACGATGTTTCCCATCCTCTAACAGTAAGTCTTACATCATTAAAACTCAAATATAAAGAGTAAAACAATGGATATACTGTGAAAACCAAAAATCCAATTAACCATAATGATAAGAACCCATATCCACTGATGTTATGTTTTGTTTCAAGATTACTTCTTTTATTTTTCATGATAACACCTGTGCTGATTCTGATTTAATTGTTACGCCGTTATATACAAAATCACTTTCTGAATAATTAATAACTATAACTTTACCATTATCATATGAGTTAACTATAATACCAGGAGCAGCAACATCTCTATCAATCCATGAAGATCCATTTACTTGGTTCAAAATCTCATTGACTTGCTCGTACGTATCATAAATCTTATCTTCATAATTATGAAACTCTGTTGAGTAAAGTACTGAAGAATTAGTAGTTGTTAAAATACTAGATGGTTGTTTAGTTAGAATGAATGAAGGTGTAACATTGTAATCAATCATTCTTAGTAAATCATCATCAGTTGATAACGAGAAGTTTACATATTCTGAAAACATATCCATAGTGTTGTTCAAAACTATTTGTAAGAAAGGAACTGTATCAGTTTCAATCAAATGTTGTGTCCCAAACAATGGAGCGTTTAGGAATCTATCGGTGTATTTCCATAGATATTGATTTGGTCTATCAATATTTACTTCGAACTCTTCACTAAACTCATTAACAATATTCTCATATAAAGCCATTGAATCTGTAACTGTTAAATCACTTCTATAATCACTAAACAATAGATGACCCAAACCTTCAATTGTAAAAGAGTTCATTCCTATATCATCTAATTTGCCTAATTGTTTTAAAGCCCAATTTTCTGATTTGTTAGGTGAAGCAAAGTAGTATTCATCAATATAAGGTTCCATTGGGAAAATGCTCTCATTGTACTGACCATTTACATGTTTTGAAACATTTGATGTAATGAAGATTTGTTCTTCATTTACATTAACGTAATCAGTAACTAAGGATATATCAACACCAAGTTTAGTGTATTTACTAAACAAATCTTCAAAGTCGCCTTTAGTACCGATCTTTCTGTGCCAGTCAACCTTACTTGGTTTTTGAACAGAAGCTCCGCCATCTTGCCAACCATATAATCCAACACTGATTTCAGTGACACCATTATTATAAAGTTGCTCTAACATAACATCTACTTCTTCAACCGTAGTTTCATAAACATTCTTAAGTCCAAGAACTCCAAATTCAGAATCATTCATCATGAAGTCTATTCTAATTGGTGTATCTTCAACTTTCTCTACTATTTTAATTTGATCAGTATCTAATAAATGATCTCTATACGCTAAAGCCATTCCCACATAATCAGCAGAATATTCTTCATTATTTAAGAACTCATATCTCATATGTAAATCAAAATGATTTCTTTCATCAAACAACGTATAAAAACCTGCACCAGAACGGTTATAAACTTGATAATACTGTCTATTATAAACAAATTTTGGATAAGCCCAAGTGTAGAAAGTCATGTTCTCTTCTGGAGTTACAATTATCTCCATATACTCTTCGCCTTCTAAAGCATATCCAACGAATGCAGCTTGACTATCTCCTACACTAATTCCATAAACAGGCATAGCTGGGCTTTTATAATCAACTGCACCAAACCCATTATAGAACTGGTTATATGTTAATTGTGAATAATCATAACCATACACATCACCAACATAATGAATTAATGAAGTTGTATAATCATTAAATCTAATTAATGTTCCTGGACCGTCTGGAACCATAACGTACCCTTCAGTCATTTCTTTAGGAACTTCAATGTTGTACTTTTCATCTTCTGAATCCCAGTAGTTTTCTTGACCACCGGAAGCACCCATAAATGGATTAAGCATTACCGCAGCTATAATTTCCGTATCACCAATAATATCTTCATCTTTTATATTTTTTAAAATGAAACGAAAAATACCATCAGAATACAAACCGACACATTTATTATACTCTTCTACTGTCATTCAAATTACTCTATTTCGAAACTATGACGTTTAAACATTACAAAAGTTACAGGCAAAATTAATTTTTTTCGTGATTAATATAATTTTATCTTTAAACACTCAATCAAATTTAAAATTTTTAATATGAAAAAATCTATTTTATTAATAGCCGGAATAATTTTCCTGTTAAGCTCTTGTACTCAACCTGGTTTTGACGAAAGCAAAGCACAGGACAATTTAATTATGGCTACATTATGGTATCAGAAATCATCTGAGCTGAAAGCTATGTATTATCAATGTTTTAACTGGGCAAAATTACGCATTGATATGGATATTCAAAATAGCCCATCGGAAATGAAAAAAGCTGTATGTGTAGATATTGACGAAACCATGATGGATAACAGCCCGTTTGAAGTAAACAGCATTAACACCGGCATTGGATATACAAAAGAAAGCGGGAGCAATTGGACTTCAATGATGAAAGCAACAGCTTTACCTGGCGCTGTTGAGTTCTCTAAATATGCTGAATCAAAGGGCGTTGAGGTTTTTTATATTTCGAACAGAAGCGTTGATGATTTTGA
>CAJYBF010000079.1 GCA_913064935.1 uncultured Mollicutes bacterium | reverse complement strand
TCAATAAATTTGGTATTACTAATTCATTTAGTTTTATTTATAAATGTAGGTTTCTTTTTAATTCAGTTGAGTCTACGATATTAACAATTCCATTGTAATGATCATGACACAACGCCTTTGTTACGATACCTTCATCTTCTGAATTTGGTAGTACACTGTATGTTCCAGGTAAATCAATTAAAAGTGATTCATCATGCCCCTTGATTTTTTTCGAACTACTTTCAACTGTAATCCCTGTATAATTTGCGACTTTTACATTTGATTTTGTAAGCAGATTAAAAAAAGTTGATTTTCCTACATTAGGATTTCCCGTTAATAAAAATCTCATTTACAATCAATCCTTTTTGCATCTGACTTTCTGATACAGACTTCAACATCGTCAACCTCAATAACAATCATTTTACCAAAAGCCATTTTATTTACAACTGTAACATCAGCACCTTCATAAACGCCTATATCCATAAGTCTATTTCTAAACTTCGTTTCAATTTTATCCATACTACAAATAGTAGTAGTATCCCCTATTTCCAATTCACTTAACTGCATAATTACTTCTCCTTGTTTTATCCTAAAATCAGTATACAAAAAAGTGTTAGACTTGTCAAACAATCTGATGAATTATATTTTAAGTTTGGTCTTCATATCATTAATACGAGGACAAAACATGAAATATGTTAACTATGTGCTTCTAATAATAACTTTTATTCTATTAATTATTTCTCCTTCACAAATAAAGGAGAATGTTTCTATTTCCCTCAGTTTGTGGACGAATCACGTTCTCCCTGTACTGTTTCCTGTATTCGTTATGACAGACCTTATCATTAGTAACTCTTTAACCACAAAAATAAGTGATGCAATCTCACCATTATTCTCTATATTATTCAATGTTAACAAAAGATCTAGTGTAATAATTGTTCTTTCTATTTTTGCTGGTAATCCTTCTTCAGCAAGATTACTGAAACGACTAATAGAGAACGATGAAATTTCAATTAGTGAAGCAAGTTACTTATTGTCTTTCACATCATTCGCCAATCCTATATTCATTTATAACGTTTTTGGATTAGCTTTTTTTAGTAATTATAGTGTAGGATTTATTTTACTAATCAGTCATTACGCGTCAAATTTATTAATTGGAGTAATTACTAGACCAAAGAATAAATTCGATATTTCTTCTGCTCAAATTCAGTCAATTAACATAGTAGAATCAATAACTAAAAATGTTCAAGTTATCTTGAACATTGGAGGTTTCATTGTTTTTGTTAATATAATTAAGATGCTCGTTTCAGATTACTTAAAAAATCCAGACTCATTATTATTTTTAATAGTAAATGGATCCTTTGAGTTTGTATCAGGGATACAATCAGTCTCTGATGCAGATATAAGTCTAAAAGCAGCGGTAGTAGTTGCTTCATTTATTCTAGGTTTCGGTGGAATCGCTATCCATTTACAAGTATATTCGCTTATTTATGAACATTTGAGTTATATGAGATTTTTAATTGCTAGAATTGCTCAAGGATTAATAAGTTCTATAATCACTTTGCTTATCTTCAATTTAATCTACACAGATGCAATCCAAGTAAGTACTAAACATTATTCATATTTATTGCTTATTCCATTTTTAATACTGTTCATAAAAAAAAGATCAAGAATTTGATCTTTTAATATCTAAAGCATCAATTACGCATTTTGGAACAAATTTTTTGATATCTCCATCTAATTTATGGATTTCTTTAACTAAACTTGATGAAATATAAGAATTTTCAACCGTAGTCATTAAGAAAACAGTTTCTATTTCATCATTCATGACTTTATTAGCTAAATTCATTTGAAATTCAAATTCGAAGTCTGTTATCATTCTTAATCCCCTTATAATAGCATCAACCTTGAAATCCGCAGCACAGTCAACAGTCAATCCTTCATAAGTCGTTACTTCTATATTGGGATAATCTTTTAATGTTTCTTTTACTAAGTTTACTCTTTCATCAACTGAAAATAGAGTATGTTTCATATCGTTATTGGCAACAATAACAATAATCTTACCAAAGATTTTAGTTGCTCTTTTAATTATATCTAAATGTCCAAACGTAATTGGGTCAAAACTTCCTGGATATATTGCACTTTTCATTACTTCTCACCTCTTGTGTATAGTTTTATATGACTAGTTCCATAATCTAAAAATCTATAACTATAAATATTTTCAAACTTTTGCTCAAATATATTGTCCTTAAAGTATTCTGCCATTATTATACCATCTTCTTTGAGCAAGTTGTGTTTATCTATAAATTCAATTATTTCATCTATCACTAACATTCTAAATGGCGGATCTATAAGAATTAGATCGAATTGCATATCCTTGTTGGCACAGGATTTCATTCCACTCATATAATCATCTTTTGTTAGTTGGACTCTTTGTTCAATGCCAAGCATTTGGATGTTTTTCTTAATAACAGAAATAGCCTCTTTACTATTATCAATTATTACTGCCTTCTCAATACCCCTTGAAAGAGACTCGATAGAAAGGCTTCCACTACCACCGAACATATCTAGACTTATACCCCCGTCGAAATATGGTCCAATAACATTAAATATGTTTTCCTTATTACGTGCTGTTGTAGGTCTTGTATTCATTCCTTCCAGAGTATGAAGGTTTCTTCTTTTGAATTCTCCTGCAATAACTTTCAATCTTATCAGTCCTTAATTTTATGTGATTTTCACAACTTACTATGAATTTTATTGATTTCTTAAATTATTTTAACATTTTTTGCATAAAAAATACATATATATCCATAATACAAATGCAACCACAGTGTTGCGAAGTAAGAAGAATCCCCCTATTCTTCTATCATACTTCTCCTCTCCCTTTCACACATACTTTAAAATAAAAACAAGACTTAAGGTAAGTCCTGTTTTTATTTTCATACTAATATGTAATTTTATCTACAGTTTCTCTATCTAAAGATTTAACTAATTCAGTAACGATTTGCACACAATACTCATAATCTTTTCTATGAATCATAGATGTATGAGAATGAATGTATCTAGAAGGTATACCAATACTTACTGAAGGAGCTCCATCATGAGCTAAACTCATTCTAGATGCATCAGTTCCACCTCTTGCTAAGAATCCAACTTGTAGAGGAATGTCATGTTTCTTACCTAACTCTAAAATATGTTTTCTTAATTTACGGTGACCAACTAATCCACTATCATAAACTAGTATTTGTGGACCTTGTCCAAATTTACAAGTATCGTCCCCACCTGGGATGTCAGTAGCAATTGTCACATCAACTGCAATACCTATATCAGGGTTAATAATATTAGATGTAGTAGCAGCACCGCGGCATCCTACCTCTTCTTGTACAGTCCCAACTGCGAAGTAATTATTTTCATGTTTTTCTTTTTTTAAATTTTTCGCAACTTCTATTGCGATTGCACAACCGATTCTATTATCCCATGCTTTTCCTAATAAATAATCAGGATTAGCCATTTCTCTAAATTCTATATAAGGAGTTATCATATCTCCAATTTCAATTCCTAATGCTTCTGCTTCTTCTTTGTCCGCAACACCAATATCTACAAAAATGTTTTTAAGTTCAGTAGGCTTTTTTCTTTCCTCAGGAGATAAAATATGAGGAGGTTTTGAACCAATTACACCATGAATTTCTTTACCAGTGCTTGAAGTAATCGTAACTTGTTGAGCTAAAACTACTTGACCCCACCATCCACCTAGTGGATGTACTTTTATGTAACCATTTTTGTCTATTTTTGTTACCATGAATCCTACTTCATCCAAATGACCAGCAACCATAATTCTTGGTCCTTCAGGGTTACCAATTTTTTTACCAATCACAGAACCTATACTGTCATAGATAACTTCATCAGTAATTTTTTCAAGTTCTTTTGCCATAAACTCTTTAACTTGTGCTTCATTACCAGGTACACCATTTAATTCAGATAATACTTTTAACAATTCGTTGTTATTTGCCATCATTGGTCTCCTCTACATTTTTTCTGGTGCGCTAACACCTATTAATTTTAAAGCATCGTTAAGAACTATCTTAATAGCTTTAATTAATCTTAATTTTTCGTTAGTTTCAGTTTTATTTTCTGTTAAGAACTTTTCTGCGTTATAGTAACTATGAAACTCGCTAGAAAGTTCTTGGATAAAATTAGTTAGTTTATGCGGAATTCTTTTTGTTGCACATTCATCTATAACTCTTGGATAAGTACTTAGCAAAGTCAGTAATCCCGAAGCTTTTTCATTTAAATAATCGTAAACTTCAACTTTAGTTGGTTCTATCCCTTGTTCTTTACCCAATCGCAAAACACTACATATTCTTGCATGAGCATACTGTGCGTAATAAACAGGATTCTCATTTGATTTTCTTAAAGCTAAATCTAAGTCTAAGTCCATTTGACTTGAAAGTGCTCTAGCAGCAAAGAAATATCTGATTGGATCTACTCCAACCTCTTCGATTAAATCTTTTAAACCAATTGCTTTTCCACTTCTTTTACTCATCTTAACTTCTTTACCATCTTGATATACTCTTACCATTTGAAGAATTTGAAATTCTAGTTTAGTAGAATCTTTACCAATCATCTCCATAGCACTTCTCAGACGGTCCATATAACCGTGATGATCAGCTCCTAGAACATCTATTAAAACTTCATAACCTCTTTCAAATTTATTCTTATGATAAGCAATATCTGGAACTATATATGTGTATCCACCATCTGATTTAATCATTACTCTGTCTTTTTCATCAAAGAATTCACTTGTCTTAAACCAAGTTGCACCTTCAGATTCATAAGTAAACCCATTATCCTTTATTTGTTTTACAGTCTCCTGTAAATCACCTTGATAAATTGTTCTTTCTCTAAACCATTCATCAAATTCGATTCTATATTCAACTAAGTGCCCTTTCAAGCGATCTAGTAGAAACTCTAATCCATATTCTTTAAAATGTTCAAATCCATCTTCTTTATAAGCATCCCCTGATGCATCGATAATATTCTGAGCCACTTGAATAATTTCCTTACCGTGGTATCCATCTTCAGGTAGAACGTTTTCTTCTCCTAATAACTCTAGATATCTAGCTTCAATGCTTTTTCCTAGTTTGTTAATTTGATTACCACCATCATTTACATAAAATTCCTTATGTACATTAAATCCAGATTTAATCATGATATTTGCTAATGCATCGCCATAAGCTCCACCTCTAGCGTGTCCTATATGAAGATACCCTGTAGGATTAGCTGATACAAATTCTATATTTACTTTTTGTCCATTACCTATAGTAGTATTACCATAATCTCTTCCTTTTGCGATAATAGTATTAATAAGTGAATAAAAATCATCTTTTTCTAGCTCTGGACGATTGTTAAACATAGTTTGAATTATTCCAGTGCAAAGGTGGGTAATTTTAGATTTAAATAGAAGTAGAAGTAAAAAAAAAAAGCCCCGAATCGAGGCTGTTTTTTGTTGTTGCTTTATCAATGGCCGTTTTTAAGGAAATGCTTATTGGTTTTAGAATGTTATTTATTTTTTCTTCAAGATTCCAATCGCTTCTTTGTACTCTTTCTTCGCTTATTG
>CAJYBF010000078.1 GCA_913064935.1 uncultured Mollicutes bacterium | reverse complement strand
ATAACAATACCTGATGGTTTTACGGTTACCTCATTTCCAGAAAATTTTGGGATTGAGCTTCCAAATAATTATGGAGTATATATGTTTAAAGTTTCTGTTAATGTTAATAAGTTAAGTGTTGAATCTCAATGGAAAATAAATACGGCAAAAATTCCGTCTCAGAATTATACAGAGCTAAAAGTTTTTAATATGCAAATAGTAAATAAACATTCAGAGTTTATTGTGTTTGAAAAAGAAGAAACTAAAACGGAGGTTTTATAAAAATAAAAGATGAAGCAAGTCAATTAGTTGCCAGAGCACTTAATCCTAAGAAGACAGACTTAGTATTAGATGTTTGTGCTGCCCCTGGAGGAAAGACAACTCATATTGCTGAAATAATGAAAAATCAAGGGTCTATTGTTGCTAACGATATCCATTCTCATAAATTGGATTTGATCAAGCAAAACGCCGATAGATTAGGAGTCACTAATATAGAGTACACGAACCATGATGGAACAAAACTTAAGAAAATCTATACTAGAGAACACTTCGATAAAATATTGATAGATGCACCATGTAGTGGATGGGGAGTTTTAGGACGAAAACCTGAGCTTAAATATAATCAAAATGAGAAAAAAGTAGAAGAAATCAAACAAATACAATTTGACTTATTAGAGAATAATGCACCACTGCTAAAGATTGATGGATTTCTCGTATATAGTACTTGTACATTAAATAAAGGTGAAAACGAAGTACAAATAAAGAATTTCTTAGATAGACATGAAAACTACATTCTAGAAAATGAAAAAGTTATATTACCACATGAGAACCACACTGATGGGTTCTACATAGCAAAGCTTAAGAAGGTGAAAAGATGATTTATGATCTACCGTTAGATGACCTAATTGAATATTTTGAGAAAATCAACGAGAAGAAATTTAGGGCTTCTCAAGTTTTTGAATGGCTATATAAAAAAAGAATTAGCAATTTCGACGAAATGACTAATATAAAGAAAGAATTACTTGATAAACTGAAAAGCAATTTCACACTTCCAAGATTTAATGTTATTGAAAGGCTAGTGTCATCAGATGGGACTACTAAATATCTTTTTGAATTAGATGACAAAAACACGATTGAAGCAGTCTTAATGAAATATCAATGGGGTAATAGTTTATGTGTTACAACTCAAGTTGGGTGCAACATTGGATGCTCGTTTTGTGCTAGTGGACTACTTGGAAAATATAGAGACCTAACTGTGGGAGAGATTGTCCTTCAGGTACTACAAGTGGAGGAAATTGAGGATCTAAGAGTTTCAAACATTGTTATAATGGGAATCGGAGAACCTTTTGATAATTATGACAATACTATGAAAGCAATAAATATTATGAATCATCCTAAAGGACTTGAAATTGGTGCTAGACACATCTCAGTGTCTACAAGTGGCCTAGTTCCTAAAATATATGATTTTGCTGATGAACCTTTTCAGGTAAATTTAGCAATAAGTTTACATGCAACAACTGATGAACTTAGAGATGAGTTAATGAAAATCAATAAAACCTATAACCTTGAAGAATTGATAAAGGCATGTAAAGATTACATTGCTAAAACGAATAGACGAGTTACTTTTGAATATATATTATTAAAAGGAGTAAATGATTCTGCAGCTCATGCAAATCAATTAAGCAATTTAATTAGAGGCCTAAATGCTTACGTGAATTTGATTCCTTATAATGAAGTCTCTGAGTTTGAGTTCAAAAGAACTGATAAGAAAAAGGCGTTGGAATTTTATGATATAATTAAAAAAAGAGGTATTAATGTAACATTACGACAAGAGAAAGGAATAGATATTTTTGCTGCTTGTGGACAACTTAGAAGCAAAAGTATGTAGCTTATGAGAGGATTAATAGTAAAATTAATTGGTGGACTTTACACTGTTAAAACAGAGGACAGATTAATTACCTGTAAAGCTCGGGGTAAGTTTCGTCATCTAAATCAATCACCAAAAGTTGGTGATCAAGTAGAATTTAATGAAGATTTTATTATGGAAATACATGATAGAAGGAATGATTTAGTTAGGCCTCCAATAAGCAATGTTGATCAAGTAATACTTGTGTTTAGTGCAACGCAACCTAAAATAGGATATTCACTGTTAGATAGATTTATTGCTCTAATCACTTATCATAACATCCCAATAGTTTTAGTTATATCAAAAATGGATTTACTTGATGAGGATGAAACATTGGAATTAAAAAATCAACTCAAATATTACGAGACTGTTTTAGACGTAGTGTATACTGCTTCGATAGGCGATTTCGACACAGATGGTGCGGCAAAGCTTTTTAAAGATAAAATAAGTGTTCTAGCAGGGCAATCGGGTGTAGGAAAATCAACCCTTCTTAATGCAATAGCTGGACTAAATATAAAAACTCAAGAGATAAGCAAAGCTTTAGGTAGGGGTAAACATACTACTAGACATATTGAACTCCTTGAAATTGAAGGCGGACTAGTAGCTGATTCAGCTGGATTCTCATCGTTAGACTTTGGAGATATGGATGAAGTAGCGTTATCTCATGGTTTCTCAGACTTCTTTGAGCTGAGTCATGATTGTAAGTTCCGAGGATGTTTGCATATCAATGAACCAAAATGAAATGTAAAAAAACATCTTGCAGAAGGTAAGATTCCACAGTCAAGATATGATAACTATGTATTTTTCATAGAGGAAATTAGATCCAATAAAAGATATTAATAGAGGTGAACGATATGATTTTATCTCCAAGCATTTTAGCAGCAGATAGAGACAACATTGAACAAGAAATAAATGAGTTAAAATCTTTCGGGGTGAAATGGCTCCATTTAGATGTTATGGATGGTCTATTTGTGCCTGCTCTAACATTTGACTCTAAATTTATAAAAAAAATTAGACCATTGACTGATATGGTTTTTGATGTGCATTTAATGATAGAACAACCGATAAATCACATAAAAGAGTATGTCGAAGCTGGGGCTGATATAATCACATTTCACTATGAGGCACAAAAAAATCCAGAAGAAGTCATTAAAGTAATAAAGTCTTTTGGAGTCGGAGTGGGAATTAGTATTAAACCAGCTACCGATGTTAGTGAAATTAAAGGTTTGTTATCAGACTTAGACCTAGTTTTAATTATGAGTGTTGAGCCTGGTAAAGGTGGTCAAAAATTCATTCCAAGTTCACTAGAAAAGATAGATGCTTTAAAAGGTGGAGAGTATTTAATTGAAGTAGACGGAGGCGTGAATGAACAGACAGGTAAACAATGCCTAGATGCTGGAGCTGATATCCTTGTTGCAGGTTCATTTGTATTTAAAGACAAAGAGAACATTAAGGTATTAAAATCATTATGATTGTAAAAATTATTGCTGGGGCTCCTCATGCGTTTTTAGATGATCATGATCATGACTATGTTATCGCTGTAGATTATGGTGTTGAACATGCGATAAAGAATAATATAAAAATTGATTTAGCTATTGGTGATTTTGATTCCGTAGATAGATCTTACCTGGATGGATTGAATGTTCAAGAACTTAATCCTGTAAAAGATCAAACTGATTTGTATATAGCTGTCTTAGAGGCAATAAAGTTGAGTCCTACCAAGATATATATATATGGTGCTACAAATGGTAGATTTGATCATTACTATGCAAATATACATATTCTTGATTTGTATGATATTGAGATAATAGATGAAGTAAATCGAATATATTTAAAGGCAGAGGACTTTGTGGTAGAAAACCAAAAAGAATATGTATCATTCTTTTACTACTCGGGTCAGCCGAGAATCTCATTAGAAGGATTCAAATATCCACTTGATAACTATACTTTGAACTACACAGATTAGTTATGTTTTAGTAATGAGGTACTGAAAGAAATTGGTAACGTAAAAATCAAAAATTGTAAAATAATGGTTGTACATAGTATTAATTAGCTAAATTTCTCATATTATATATTGAGGAAGTGGTTTGTTGAGATTATATATAATAAAAATTCCTAGTTTCCTAGGAACCATAATAAATGGATTTATCAATTTATTCAAAAAAAAATAAGGCATACCTTAAATAAGGGTATGCCTTATACTCTATTTAGTTTACCTGATTTTAAACCAGATTTTAGCCCTCTAGCTGATACGACAACTGTTTTCACTTTACCATCTTCTTCAATTTTTATTTTTTGAAAATTAGGTTTGAATTGTCTTTTTGTAGTATGTAGTGAGTGTGATCTATTGTTCCCACTTACTGTCTTTTTACCAGTAACATAACATTCTTTAGCCATTATTATACCTCCTTACAATCTATCAATGCCTTAATAATATATCATATATATATAGCATTTGCAACTATATATATATTTTTTTGCAATTAAATAATTCAAATATGTTTTGAAACTCAAAGCAAAATTTGATATAATAATATGTATATGCTAAACTACTAGATGTAAAAATATTGGGGGTTATTATGAACATAAAAAAATTAAATGGGCTATTATTTAAAACGTTAGTCGAAAATGGAGCTATTAACTTAGCAAACAGTTATAAATATATTGATGATCTAAATGTTTTTCCTGTGCCAGATGGTGATACTGGAACTAACATGAAAATGACTATTAACGCAGGATATCAAGAAATAGCTTCTCTTAAGATTGAATCTATGGATGAGATGAGTAAGAAATTATCTAGAGGATTGTTGATGGGAGCTCGAGGTAACTCTGGAGTTATATTGTCACAATTATTCAGAGGACTTCACAAAGGATTTGCTGGACATGATTTAGTTGGTCCATTTGAATTAGTTGCTGGATTTAGAGGTGGTGTTGATCAAGCTTATAAATCAGTTATGAATCCTGTTGAAGGAACTATCTTAACAGTAGCGAGAGAAGCAACGGAAGTTTTAGAGAAAAACGTTACTAAAGATATGACTATCAACGAAACATTGAAAATGTATATAGATGAAGCAAATGCTTCTTTAGAAAGAACACCAGACCTTCTTGATAAGTTAAAAGAAGCTGGGGTAGTGGATTCTGGTGGAGCTGGATACATTCTTATTATTGAAGGAATGTATAAGGCCTTAGAGGGCGAGTTTATAACTCCTCTAGACGATGCTGATGTTCAGTCAAGTAGTATGACGATATCTTCTGAGTCTGAAGAATTTGGATACTGTACTGAATTTCTCATTCAAATGACAGAAGAAAAAGATGTGGAAGATGAAGTGAAAGCATCTATAGCGTACTTAGGAGATTCAATTGTAGTTGTTCAGGATGAGGATATTATCAAAGTACATATTCATACCTTAACTCCAGGTGATGCTCTTAACATCGCTCAAAAGTATGGAGACTTTGCTAGAATTAAAATCGAAAACATGTCATTACAACATGAAGAGATGATGATGGAAGCAACAATTAAGAAAAACAAAGCACCCAAAAAGAAATATGGTGTTGTTGCAGTTGCACAAGGAGAAGGACTAGTTAAAATGTTTTATGACTTTGGTTGCGATAAAGTTGTAACTGGTGGTCAAACAATGAATCCTTCTACTGAAGATATAGTAAAAGCAATAAATTCTGTTCATGCAGACAATGTTCTTGTATTTCCAAATAATAAAAACATTATGTTAGCTGCGGAGCAAGCT
>CAJYBF010000077.1 GCA_913064935.1 uncultured Mollicutes bacterium | reverse complement strand
AATAAACATCGCTATAGCGATAGCAAGTGTATTAACACTGACAAGATACATGGCTACTTTTTGCTGAATTTCGTTAGTGGGATCCCCGTAAATCAAATTCTTTAGCATTTGGTTTACACCAAATGTGAACATGAACACTAATAGTGTTACTACTATTATTTTATAGTCTCTAGTTAACAGAAACAGTGAAAAGAGAATATTTGTTATAAAAACAATTCTCTTGATTATCCTATTTTTACGATAAAGAACTTCGGCCTCATCTAAAATATCTACTCCAGCCTCTAAATCAAACATTTTTAGTAATGACTTGAATGTGATTGGCTCTCTTCCAGGTTTTTTCTCTGAATAAAGTTTCTTAGTAGATCTCTTTTTAAAGATTCTAAAACTTTTCCTTACATTCTTAAATATAGAATCTTTTTTAGGGTTATATGTGTTGTTGTCCGTTTTCTTCAAGTACTCATCAATCTCTAAATCATCTCTGTTCATATGCTTCATCCCTTAAAATAATTTCTCCTGTGTTACTGATAAATCTCTTTGTGCTTCTTCTTCCATAGACATCTGAGCGACTCTCGTAGACGCTGCGGCAGCAATTGCTCCAACGATATCATCTAACATCGTATGACACGCTTTATGCTCTCCAGTTCCATGATCATTTAATTCCTTTATAATTCCAGGTTTATTAACATCTATATCTCCAAAATTAGTTTGGCCTATTACACCAAATAAACCTGCAACAGCTAAGCCTAAAATTTCATCAACACCAAAAACTCCTAAATCATGAGCTAAGATATCTTGAATTGGACCTTCAAATTTTTCCTCTTCAGTTAAGCGATCTATTTCCGCTCCTAAAAGTAATATATGGAACACATCTCGAAGAGAAAGTATTTTCAGCACGCTATCCTCACAATCCTCTAAGTTTATAGTATCAGAATATTTTGATTGTTGGTTAAATGCAATCTCAGCTATTTTTCTATAGTCTACTCCACGTTTTCTTAAAATACGTAAGTTTTCCTCTAACATATCTTTTCTAGAGTACAACAGTTTAGGTTTTATCATCCAATCACACCTTTCACTATAATTATAGCATAAAAAAGAAACTACAAAACAAGATAATGTTCAAGTTTAACTCTATGTAAAAGTAAAGCGAATCACATAATGATTCGCTTCTTACTATTTGTTGTATTTAGTAAAGTCTTTGTCTAAAAAATGTCTATCATTATCTATACTCAGCATAGAATTCGTCCGATTCATCTTCCTTTAATCTGAATCCAATTTATCAGACCCTAATTGCTAAATACATCTCCGATACTAATTAGTTTATTACCATTGATGAAATCTTTTATTTTTACTCTTTTTTTTCCTTGAATTTGAATTTCGCTTATTAAATATCCTTTGTCATTAGTCTTAACTAACAAACCGGATTTATCGAGTTTAACAACTTCCCCAGGAACACCAACTTCACAATCAATTTCTTGTCCCGGAAAAACTTTTACAACCAATTCGCCTAGTTTTGTAAATGTACCTGGCCAAGAGTCAAATCCTCTAATATGATTATGGATATCCTTTGAAGTACTGTCCCAGTTAATTCTTTCCTCATCTCTAGTAATGTTAAAAGCATAAGTCACTAAAGACGCATCTTGTTTAGTTGGAGTAATTTCGCCATTTATCAATCTGTTAATAGTCTCTATTAATAATTGACTTCCAGATTCACTTAACTTGTCGTGTAGGCTTGAACATGTGTCAAAGTCATCAATTTTAATTTTAACTTGACTTAAAATGTCTCCAGCATCCATTTTTTTTACCATATACATTATAGATACACCTGAATACTCTTCACCACTTGTAATTGCGCGGTGAATCGGTGAACCTCCTCTAAATTTAGGAAGTAAGGAAGCATGTACATTTATCGCACCATATTTAGCGCTATTTAAAACTATCTCGGGAATAAACTGCCCATAAGCAGCAGTGACAATCAAATCAGGTTTTTGGTATAATATGTTTTGATAATCCTCTTTAATACTAACAGGCTGAAAAATATCAATGTTATTATTCAAAGCTACTTCCTTAGTAGCTGAATACTTAATCTCTCTTTTACGCCCTACTTTCTTATCTGGTTGCGTAACTACTAAACAAACATCAAAATTCTCGATTAATTTATCGAGAACGTTGACACTAAAATGAGGAGTCCCCATAAATACTATTTTCATAAAAACCACTTCCTAACCAATGAAATTTGGATATCTATCTATTGATATTGAAACATCTTTATTATGATATTTTGATATATCTAATAATAACTTAGATAAATTAGGTTCTACCTTATATTTTACTATAATTTGAACTCTATATCTATCTTTAATTCTTGAAACATAAGGAGTCACTGGTCCTAATATCCTTGCGTTACTAGTCAAACTCCTCTTAAGAAGCGATACTACTTTGCTTCCTTCAGTTAATGCTAGTTTAGGATCTTTACTTGTTATCATTATAGTTTCAATGTAGAAATAAGGTACATAGCCAGCTATTTTCCTTGATTGCATCTCGCTATTATAAAATTCCAAGTAGTCATTATTCTTGACTAAACTAATTGCGTAATGCTCAGGATTGTAAGTTTGAAGAATCACTTCTCCTTGAACTTGTCTTCTTCCAGCTCGTCCAGAAACCTGCGTTAACAGTTGATAAGTTCTTTCACTAGCTCTAAAGTCGGACATATTTAATGTTAAATCACATGCAATAACACCGACTAATGTTACATTTTCAAAATCTAGTCCTTTCGCAATCATCTGAGTTCCTAATAGAACATCAGCTTCTTTATTTCCGAAAGCATCAAGAATAGTCTTGTGAGAGTTTTTTCTTGTAGTTGTATCATGATCCATTCTTAGTATCCTAATATTTGGAATCAACTTTTTAAGTTCTTCTTCAGCACTCTCAGTACCTATACCAATGAAGTCTATATTATCGCTTTTGCAAGTAGGACAAAGTACAGGTTTTCTTTCATTATGTCCACAGTAATGGCAAACCATTTTATTTCCATATTTGTGGAAAGTTAATGAAATATCGCAATGAGGACATTTCAGAACTTCCCCACAATCTTTGCATAAGATGAAATTGGAATAACCTCTTCTATTTAGCAAAAGGATTGTTTGTTCTTTCTTTTCTATTCTATTTTGGATCATTGATAATAACTTGCTTGAATAAAGATTGTCTTCATCTTTCATATCAATAATAGTTACATTAGGCATACTCGCATTTAGGGCTCTGTTCTTGAGTTCTAACAACTTGTATATTCCTCTTGTACTTCTTGCATAACTTTCCAAAGAAGGTGTCGCGCTACCTAAAATCAACGGACACTTGTGATAATCCATTCTCAGTTTTGCAACTTCTCTTGCATGATATTTTGGTGTGTCGTCTTGTTTATATGTTGTCTCATGTTCTTCATCAATAACTATAACTCCGATGTTAGTGAAGGGAGCGAAGATTGCGCTTCTAGCTCCTATCACACAAGTGACTTCTTTTCTTAAAATTTTGCGCCACTCATCGTATTTTTCACCTATGCTTAATCCACTGTGTAAAATAGCAACTTTGTCTTTCAATCTTGCTTTGAATCTACTTATCCTTTGATAAGTCAATGCTATTTCAGGAACTAAAAGAATCGCTTCCTTACCTTCATTTACAGTTTTTTCGATTACTTCTAAATAAACTTCAGTTTTCCCACTTCCAGTAACACCGTGTAATAGGTAAACTTCGTTATCTTTTATTGAATCAACTGCTTTTTTTTGCTCGTCATTTAAGACTAGGAATTTGTCTTGATATTCTTCTAATCCACTTCTATATACTTCTTGTTTATATTCAGTTACTATACCTTTTTGTACAAGTCCTTTTACAGCACTTGCTCCAGCTATGCTAACTGTTTTACTTTTTAGAATATCATGATCAGCGTCTTGAATATATTGGTATGCGATCAATTGCTTCTTTGCATTTTTCAAAAGTTCTACATCAACACTATTGTCAATTCTCAAATATGTCTCATACTTAATGGAAGATTTCTCTTTCACCTCGTATATGATTTCGGCGGTGTTTTCTTTTATGGCTTGTTTTATTTCCTTATAGTCTTCAACACTCACTTCATCTAAATATATTTTTTCATTTTTGAATAAACTTAGTAATGATAGTGATAACTCTCCCGTTTGCCTTACATATTTTCTGTATTTCGCTTTAATCGCAGCTGGTAACATAGTTTGAAAAGTTGAAATATATGTACTAGCT
This sequence comes from uncultured Mollicutes bacterium, assembly GCA_913064935.1. Lineage (GTDB taxonomy): Bacteria > Bacillota_I > Bacilli_A > MAG-NZ > MAG-NZ > Zrk6. Next base: position 1,403 of record CAJYBF010000077.1, on the reverse strand, counting down.
GTATCATCAGCTAATTTCATCCCTAACTCTAAAAGTTCTTTATTTAAGCTTGGTATAATGTCTAAAATATCAATTATATCCTTTAGTTCACTAGTATCGCCATCGGTTATATCAATAACAAACCCCATAATACTGCGCACTCCAAAAGGAATGATAACACGCATTCCTTTTTCTATAATTCCGAGCAAATGACTTGGAATTGAATAATCAAATGGTCGATTTAATTGCTTGTTATTAATATCCACTATTACTTTAGCTATCAATTGAATCACCCTAACATCTACTATATAAAAGAAACACTTAATAAATTAAGTGTTTTCTTATTTTTTTTCAATTTCAATTACTTTTACATCACCTTCAAGTATCTCTTCTAATGCTCTACCTACTGGCTTATAACATTGAGTTACCGATAACGTTTGGTCAGTTAGACTAATCTCCTTAGCTCGCTTTGATGAAGCTATTGCTAACTTATATTTTGAATCTACTACTTCTAGTAATTTATCTATCGATGGATATCTCATCCCGTACTTTTTAGCTTTTTTTTCCATTTTCTTCCTCCAAAATTTCTAAATAAGAATGAATACTTCTTTCCGTTCTAGCGTGTTCAGCACGTATGATTGCGTATATTCTTTCAGCTGCGTTAATGACTTCGTCATTAACTACTATGTAATCATATTTATGGGCTAACCTAAATTCAGCATCTGCTTTAGCTATTCTTTTTTCTACCTGATAGCTGTCTTCTGTTCCTCTTGTAATTAATCTATCGTAAAGCATTTGTTTTGCAGGTGGAACTAAGAATATTAAAATAGCGTCGTGAACTTTTTTTCTTACTTGAAGCGCACCTATAGTTTCAATCTCTAGGATTACCTCTAGTCCTTCTTCTAGTTTTTCTTCTACCTTGTCAATAGGGGAACCATAATAATTTCCTATAAATTCAGCATACTCCAAAAACATATCCTCTTCTATTCTTTTTTCAAATTCTTCTTTTCTTATCTTTAGAATTTCATTCGAGTACTTAACAAAGGGCGTGTGTCGCATTTTTTTAAGATTGAATACATATAAAAAAGCCTTGCCTACAAACTGAGATAACTTTCAGTTTGTAGGCGGTAGCAGTTATTGTTAGTAGTTAATTTGAGAGCGGATTTCACCCGGTGCATTAGCATCAGAATGAACATTAAAATATAACTCGCTGGCTTTAAAAACATCAAGCTGCGTGCTACTTAATGTGCCACTGGTAGACCAAAAATCAGTGTCAGTGCCATCCTGGGCTAATGTTAAAACGATAGCACCTGTATTACCGGTAGCGCCTTCATGAATATGAGCCGCTGTAGCAACAACACCAGAGGTTCTAATATTTGTGGTAATTGCGCCATCACTTTGGTTGACGGTTGTATAAGCGATAC
>CAJYBF010000076.1 GCA_913064935.1 uncultured Mollicutes bacterium | reverse complement strand
TTTTGAGAACCATGAGGCCCTAAATAAGTAACGCCCATCCCTAAGTCCATATCCCCTACTTCAAAAGCAAAGCGTTTTCTTGTCGTGTCTTTTTGGAATAAAATGACGATGTTCTTATCATTTAACACTTTGTGGGGAATACCATCTTTCTTATCTTTTTTAAGTCTGATTGACAAATCCAATAAATGCTGTATTTCTGATGGCGTGTAATCTAATAATGTAATAAAACTTCTTCCTTTGAACATATAATCTCCTCTTTCTACTCTCTAATTAATGGCATACTCATACACCTTGGTCCACCGCGTCCTCGTGATAACTCACTAGATGGAATAACATGTGTCTTAATACCATTTTCTTCTAACAATCTATTAGTAACTGTGTTTCTTGAATATACAACTACTTCTCCAGGCGCTATTGCCAATGTGTTTGCAGCATCGCTCCATTGTTCTCTTCTTGAATCTACGTAGTCTCCACCACCACATTTTATCAAGGTTATATCTTTTCCTAAATAGTGAGATAGTGTTTTTTGTAGACTTTTCTTCAGTTCCTTGATTTTCAGTCGTCCTCTTAAACTTGTGATTTCATAAATTTCCAAATTAGATTCTATTCCTCCGTGCACTGTAAATTTATCATAGTCCACTTGAGTAAGAACAGTATCTAAATGCATGAACGCTCTAGAGTTAGGAATATAAAACGCTAAAATCGTTTTAAAGTTAGTTCTATTAAATAATGTTTTAGCTATCTTTTCAACAGCTTCTGGTTGAGTTCTTTCGCTTATTCCAACAGCTAAAATCTCATCTGATAAAATCAAGACATCTCCACCTTCTATTGATAAAGAGTCATCTCTACTATAAAATTTTTCGGTTCTTGTGTAATCAGGATGATACTTGAAGATGTATTCTGCATATATAGTCTCTCTATTTCTAGTTTCTGTTCTCATATGATTGATAGAAACTCCATCTCCTATACTAGCAAAAGGGTCTCTAGTAAAATATAAGTTTGGCATAGGATCAGTAACAAAAGGATATTTATCAATATAATCTGCCAATCTTGTTCTGGGTAGCGCTAGTTCCGTATTTCTTATTCCACTCATGGATTTTTGAACTAGTTCAAAAGCCGGCATTTTTTTTAAATATTCATATGCTGCGATTCTTTTTGTATGAGAATTTATTTTAGCTTCTCCTAAAAATTGATACAAAAACTCCTCTTTAACTTTACTATCTTCTATAACTTCGGCCATTAATTCTTCTAGATACACTACTTCAATGTTTTTACTCCTCAGCAGCTCAACAAAAGCATCATGCTCTTCTTGTGCTAACTCTAGCCATGGAATATCATCAAATAATAATTGATCAAGTAGTGATGGAATCAAGTTATCAAGTTCATGTCCAGGACGATGAACCAACACTTTTTTAAGTTTACCTATTTCAGAGTGTACTTTAATCATTAGACTACCTCTTTCTTAACATAAGGGCTAGTAGATAATGCTAATAGAGCACCATATGTTAATTTAAATTTTACTATTTCTCCGAGTTTGTAATCACCTTCAATGATCAAATGATCACTGCTGGCACCTATAATTTTATTTTCAAATATTAAACCAGTAACATCAACATCTTGCTTACCTACCGCAATAATACTCCTCTTTGTAACTCCTACATCATTAAATGATGGCTTGTTTCCAAAAGCATCCATTCCAATTTCACCAATTGGAAAACTCGGTTTATCCTTCACTTCAATTACTTCAGCTTCAAGTATAAAAGCGTCATCGTATAACCCTTCTATAATATCGCCGTATGCAGTTTCTCTTCCTAAACAAATTGCTTCTCCTATTCGTAAATTGTTTATTGGGTCTAAATCATTCATATAAAGACTTGATGAATTACCTCCAGAAACTACTTCTACATCTACGCCTTTTTGATATAACTTCGATTTTATTTCATTTAGTTGATATAAATGGTTTTTGCTTGGGATTATTCCTCCGTAACAAGTTAAATTAGTACCTATTCCCATAATGTTCACATAATCACAATGTTTAATATCGTCAACAAAATCTATTCCATTTTCGAACCAAAAACCTTCTCTTAAATCACCTAAATCAAACATCAAGATAATACTTATTTTTCTATTTTGTTTTTTTGCTTCTTCGTTCAACTTATTAATAGTATCTACTTCGCTTACTAAGACAATGTCAGCTATTTGAACGACTTTTTCTAGTTCGCTTTGCATCGGAATTCTAAGGAGAACCTTAGGTAACTTGGTTTCTATCTTCTCAAGATTTTCTAATCTTGAATCAGCTAAGTAACTAATTCCGCCATCTATCATAGCTTGCACTGCAGGTTCATATGCGCAAAACACCTTCGTTACTCCCATCACTTTTATAGGCGAAAGTTTACTTACAAGAAATTCAGTATTATGTTTAAGCTTTCCAATATTTATTACTAATTTAGGATACATCAGACTAAACTCCTTCTTAAGATATTAATAGCTATTTCTGGATATTTCCTACTTAGAACACCCAAAGAAGCCATTATGTATTTACCATCAATTAATATTTCTGCGTTTATAGGTAGCAGTTTTTTTGATTTTTCTTCTAAAACTTTGGAAACTATTTCTTTACCATCTAAATTCGTCAAAGCCCCTCCTGTCAATATAATATATTTTATGTCGGTTAAATCTTTTCCTTCAACAAAGCGCTTGACACCACTACTTGTATAAAACTCTTTATATTCTCCAGCATGTCTATTCAATGACTCTTTTACAGCTGTATAAGTTAGTTTGGGTACTAATTCATGCTCCTCATCCGACTTAGTTATGGGACTATAGTTCTCAAGCAAATCATTTATATTATTAAAACTACTTAAGTCAGTTAAACTAACCAAATTATCTTTATTAATATATACACCTAAATCTCCCTCTACTGTGCGTTTCGCATCAGGCTCCGGAGAGATAACTGAATCATTTACATAACTTGTAACTGAATGAATGTCTGTGGTAGCACCACCTACATCTATTACAAGTAAATCACCTAGTTCATTAGCTAACAATTTAGCGATTTCCATGACAGCGCCAGGTGTTGGCATAATGTTGTCTGTTACGACACTCTTAATGTTTTTCATTCCTTTTGCGTGAATGATATTCTCTTCAAACACTTCGTGTATTACTCGTCTAGTAGGTTCAACATTCAAATTATCTATTTTTGGATAAACATTATCAACACAAGTTACTTCATTCAGTATATCGGTTAGATCATCTGTGTTTTCACAATTTCCAGCATATCCAATTGGTACACTTAGATTTAAGCTGCTAATTTTTCTTGCATTGTATAAGGCAGTCTCTCGTTCACCAAAATCTACTCCACCTGCTAATAAAATTATGTTAGGATTTATACTTTCGATCTTTTTTAAATCAAATGGTTTTAATTTACCCGCAGTAATGAAATGCAAATTGGCTCCAGCACCTAAAGCAGCTTCTCTTGCTGCTTTAACAGTCATATCATAAACAAGACCGTGAACAGTCATTCTTAATCCACCAGCCGCACTACTCGTGGCAAACATCTCTTTATAATCAAAATCACTTATCAAATGATTTTTCTTGAAATCTTCAATAGCTTTATTAACTCCTATTGTTACATCTTCCACTGTTGTTGGATGAACTCCTTGACCAATCAATATTGATTTATCAAAAACATTTACTAAAGTAGTTGTACTTCCTATCTCAACAATTACGAAATCATACATTATTTTCTGTTCTTGATTAAAGATGTAGCAACGTTGAATCCTTTTGTACCTCTACCAAAGGCATCATCTATACCAGTCTCAAGTGCTAAGTCTCTTGAAACTTGCGTTCCACCAGCGATGATTTGTATTTTATCCCTAATCCCTTTTTCTATTGCGTAATCATGAGCTTTTTTCATCGCACGGTAATGAATATCATCATGTGAGATAATTGTAGACATCAAAATGGCTTCAGCATTCAGTTCTATAGCTGCATCTACCAGTTTCTCTATCGAACAAGACGTTCCCAAATAATGAATCTTAATTCCATACTTTTCGATTCCACCATGTTTAATATCAATTATCTCTCTCAGCCCTACAGAGTGTTCATCCTCGCCTACTGTGGCTGCTACTATCGTCATTGGTCTATTATCAATCGCTAAGCGAATTTCATCATCGCTCATGACTGGTACTTCTTTTGGGATAATAAGTTTTGATATATCTATATCGAAGTCTACCTTCCCTTTCAATTGAATCCTACTTCCCTCAACAGGGTGTAAAACTTCCTTATGGATTACTTCAACTTCTATAAGATTCATTTTCTTTCCTATCTCTATCGCTGCATACTCAGCTGTACGAACGTCAGTTGGTAAAGTAATATCAATTTGAACAACACCATCAGCTAACCATTCAACTTCTGGTCTTATCAAATTCGAATCTCTGTATTTTTCATTATCATCCATACGTAAATATACATTATCGGTTTCATCTAACTCATCTATATAAATAATCTTATCAGGGTCTTCTAAAGTACAACCCCCAATTAATTCAGATGGATTAGTAACTCCATATTGACTTACATTGTTATATCCGAAATGAGCAGATACTGGAGCCATATAGTCTTCATCTCTTTCATATACAGAGTTAGGACTAATTCCCCCATTAATCTCACGAGCGATACCGTCAGCATTTCTTTCAGGGTATTCTCCGGAATCAATAAACATACCAGCTTCTACAGCTTCAAAATATCCACCATATTCAAGTACTTCTTCCATAAAGAGAATCGCTCTTTCTTGGATTTCTCTTTTTGTTTCATATAAATATCCAGTGTCTTTAAGTTCGACCATACTTAAAATATCATCCATACCAATCATTGCTTGTTTTGCAGTATCGGTAGCTTCTATGTTATACATATGCCAAGGAACATTTCTTCCTTCATCAGGAGTGATAGTAGATTGAATATCAGCACTAGTTAATTTCGAAATCAATAGATTTAAAACATGTGTCACTGTAGCTTCACGTGTGCTTGAATCCATATATTTTGTATTCATTTGAGCTCTCATCTTGTAGTCTGAAAAGAATTCTCTTAAAGCTACTGCGTATGGTAAGTTAAGTTTTAAGTCTGGCGCAGGTGGTGCAGCTGGAGGAACTGTGCTTAAAGCAATATCCTCTTTCTTCATCCCCGAATGCTCACTAAACCTAGAATTTATAGCATGTTGAACTAATAACTCAGGCATTACCTTCCATGCATCTCTTGCGGTAGCATTTGCATTATGAGCTCCATCAATTTGAAGGATTCTCTCACTAGCCATAATCTTTTTACTTTCAGCAGCATCTACAATTGAACGAATCATGTTTATATTTCTATATAATATTTTATATTGTGGATCTTGATGAGCCCCATTAACGCCCTCTTCAGCAAACATAACTGCTATTTCAGGTCCAGCAACTCCAGATACATAAGAGTGATAATTTAGTTTTCTACCTACTTCATCTTCAATTATATCTAAAGCTTTTCTTGGAGCTCTTACTTGTTTTCTTGTTACAGGAATTCCACCAATACCTTGAGGAGTTCCTTCTAATAAACCGTCAAAATGAGATTGTCCAGCTGTTCTAATAACCATCAAATGATCAGCACCATGCCAAGCAGCCATTCTCATTCTTCTTATATCATCTTCAAATCTTCCCGATGCAATCTCAGTAGTTATAACAGCACTCTGTTGTGGAT
>CAJYBF010000075.1 GCA_913064935.1 uncultured Mollicutes bacterium | reverse complement strand
TGATTTGTTAGTTTTTTATATCTTTCATTGATTTTATTAAAGATTCCTTATTTTCCTTTATCCCAATGATTGCTTTTGTAGTACCCATAGCATTCATCACATACTCTAAGCCCTGAAAGATTTGATATGCATCTTTTGTCATTGCTTGATAATCCGCAGTCAAATATGGTTCGCACTCAACTCCGTTCAAGATAATAATGTCAATTGGTTTATCAGTGTCCATCTTTATATAAGAAGGAAACCCTCCACCACCTAACCCTTTAACTCCGTTTTCTTTAATAATCTCAATTACTTCAGCTTTAGTAAGTTTACTAACAGTTTCATCAGTTCTTTCGACAACTCTTTTCGCATATTCCTCTTTGAAATCATTAATGATTTCTAGGCATTCTGTCTTCTTTCCTGTATAAGTAAACTTCTTCACTACTTTACCTACAGTACCACTTACAGTCGAGAAGATTGGTTGAGTAAACCATACGCCGTTTCTCTCTCCACTAAGCTGACCAACTTTTACATTGTCTCCTTCTTGAACAGATAACGTATACGTCTTAGTACGCATTTCCATAAGCGTAATATAAACTTTCTCAGGCACTGTAATTTCTACAACAGGCAAAGACTTTGGTAACTCTGCTAGAGTAAGAATTTGATTAGTTTTTTTGATCATATAATCACCTTTCTACTATAAATATTCTATCCTATTATTCAATTTCTATAATTACACAATATATTATAACACCATTAGCGAAAAATGCTATATAAAAATTGCCTTTTTTAGGATTTCAAAATGCGTTATGAATAAATAAAAAAACCGCTAAATAAATTAGCGGTTTTGAAGTTAATTATTTATAAATTGGGAATCTAGAAGTAAGTGCTTGTACGTCGGTTCTTACTTGCTCCTTGATTTCTTCATTGTCATGATTTTTAAGAGCTAAAGAAATTAATCTAGCAACCTCAATTATTTCTGTTTCCTTAAATCCTCTACTAGTTACAGCAGGTGTCCCAAGTCTGATACCACTTGATATGAATTGTTTTTCTTGGTCAAAATGAATAGTATTCTTATTACAAGTTATTTTTACTTCATCTAATACATTTTCAGCTTTTTTACCAGTAATACCAATTGAACCTTTAACTTCAACTAATATTAAATGATTATCAGTACCACCAGATACTAATCTAAAGCCTTCTTTAACTAATTCCTCACCTAAAAGTTTACAGTTCTTAATTACTTGTTTTTGATAATCAACAAATTCAGGCTGTAAAGCTTCGATGAAACTAACCGCTTTAGCTGCGATAACATGCATAAGTGGTCCACCTTGAATTCCGGGGAAAATCACTCTATCAACTTGTTTGGCAATATCAGGATCGTTAGTTAAGATAATTCCACCACGTGGTCCTCTTAGTGTTTTATGAGTTGTTGAAGTTACGATATGTGCATGTTCACATGGATTCATATGTTGCCCTGCGGCAACAAGTCCAGCTATGTGAGCCATATCAACCATTAACAAAGCTCCAACTTCATCTGCTATTTCTCTAAATTTTTTAAAATCAATTGAACGCGCATATGCACTTGCACCAGTAACTATTAACTGTGGTTTGTGTTCAATTGCTAATTGTCTTACTACTTCATAATCAATTGTTTCTGTTTCTTTATCTAACTGATAAGGAACTACGTTATAATCTTTTCCTGAGAAATTTAAGTAAAATCCGTGAGTTAAATGTCCACCGTGATCTAATGCCATACCTAAGATAGTATCTCCAGGTTTGATAACCGCTCTATAAGCACCCATATTTGCAGTTGATCCAGAGTGGGGTTGTACATTAGCATATTTTACGTTGAATATTTCTTTTAGTGCATCTCTAGCGATGTTTTCTACTTTGTCTACAACTTCACATCCACCATAGTATCTTTTTCCAGGATACCCTTCAGCATATTTGTTCGTAAGAACACTTCCTTGTGCTTCTAACACTGCTTTTGATACAAAATTTTCAGATGCAATTAATTCGATATTACTCTCTTGACGAACTTGCTCTTCTTCAATTATGTCAAAAACTCTTTTCAAATTATTTTCCATATTATCCTCCAACTATTTTCTTACATTAATTATTATAACATCAAAAAAAAATAATTTTACCAAATATACTCATAAAATTATCTTTCTATTTTGAATTGTTAAAATGCTTACATCGTGACCGGAGTCACATTAAAGCAATATTCGCCTTCACCTTCCTATACAACTAGTATATGGAGGTTATTGCGATGCTTAAAAATCTAAGATTCAACTTACACATAACTTCTACTATCTTATTAATCACTATATTAAGTAATCTCATTTTTACTAATGAGTTTGGATTCATTAATGAATATTATTGTTATATGTCAGTAATACTTATTTCGTTGCCAATTATTTATAAAATATCAAATTTGCGTTATGACTTTGTAATCAAATTAGTGACAATACTAAATTTGCTATTCTTGTTCTCAAGAACTATTTTATTCAGTTACTGGTTCTTCAATTAATCCAAGTTCTTCTTCTGGGAAACTTGTTACATTGTCAAGATTTATAATCCAATTTGAGCCTTCCATTAAGAATTGAATATCGCCACCAACCTCAAGAACTAACTCCTCGTTGTTTGAATCAGTGAAATAAACGTTAGCTAAATAACTCCGGTTTCTAATCGCTACTTCATTGCCACTAGAGTAGTATGTATACTCAATATCCTCTATTCTAAATGAATAGCCTTTTGAAATTGCTTCTATCAACAATTGAATTTGAGTTCCATCTCTATAAATGCTTCTTTGAAGTTTTTCAGTGAAAAGTGGTACACACTTAGTTATGATATCATCTTGCGCTATGAAAGCATCAATTTGAGAACCACTTCTAATAGCATTGACATAGTAATTACTCACTAAGTAAATGATTCCAAAATATTCCTCAAGTACGACTTCCTGTAATGTCTTTCACTCTTAATGATATCTTGATCAATCTCTTCTTTATTTATATAATCACTATTTTGAGTGGCAGCTTCTAAACCTATTTCTTCTCTTGGGAATAGTAAAAAGTATTCAAGACCTATAACCCATTTAGATTCTACTAACTTAAGTTGAATATATCCTTTTACATTGAGCTCTTGCTCTAAACCTTCTTCATCTATGAAAATTACTGTTACATCATAGTTTAAGTTTCTAAGATCTCTTTTATTTGTATCTGTATAATATGAATATTCTACAGACTCAAAGCTGAATGTATATCCATTTCTTATTACATCGCCCAATATTTGGACTTGGCTTTCTCCACCTAGAGCACTTTGATTTTGTTCTTCTGACAAATATTCCTTTGTCATAACCGTTACTGAGTTTTGAGCAATAAATGCATCCATTTCTGTTCCAAAACAAATTTTTTCAATATCGTAATTCTCTATGTTATATATGGTATCAAAATAATTATCTAATACCTCTTCTGTATCTTTACTAAAAATTAGTACTACCAATGCTATAACTACTAATCCTATTACAATGGTTTTTTCATTTGCTTCACCTGTCCTTATTATAATGTAATTGCTCTATTTGTTATAACAAAATCCAAGAGTATATTAGAAGAAGAAAAAAAAATCCAAATAGTGTTGACAAATACATTGTATAGTATTATACTATGTTCAGTACTATATGATGTATAATATCATACAATATATATGAGAGGTGAAACCAATGAGTACACAATTAAAAAAAGGTGTTTTAGAGTTATGTGTTCTGAACATGCTAGATAATCAAGATAGTTATGGTTACGATATCTACCAGGAAGTAAACGCCAAGATGATAATTAGTGAAAGCACAATATATCCTATCTTGAGAAAATTAGTCAAAGAGGATTTATGCACTACTTACTTAAAAGAATCAACAGAAGGTCCCCCTAGAAAATACTTTAGGACCACAGAACTAGGAAATAAAAAGTTAGAAGTATTAAAGAAGAACTGGGTAGAGTTCTACCAAACAGTAAATTCAATGATAGGAAGTGAAAGTAATGAGTAAAAATCAATTTATAAGTGAACTTAATAAGGAACTTAACTTATTAAACAAAGAAGAGCGAAATGAGATCATCTCATTTTATGAAGACAGATTTCAAAATGCAACATTCGAAGGTAAAACAGAGCAAGATATTCTGAATGAGTTAGAGTCTCCAAAAGATATCGCTCGTAACGTATTAAATGAGTATGGAATAAACAGTAATGCTGAAACAAGAAAACACAGAATCGATTTACTATCAGTGTTTGGACTTATTTGGTTTGACATATTAGTGTCTAGTTGGTTAATACCGGTAGCAATCACAGTACCTTTAGCACTAGCAGGGTCATGGTTCAGCTACATCGGAGTTTTTACAGTCTTTAAATTCTTAAACTTCTTTCCAGCCCTAGTTGCTTTAGTAGGAATGACAGCGGGGTATATAATTTATCTGTTCATAATCCTAATTGCACTTGAAATAGGACTTAAAGTTACTCAGAAAGTTGTGGTGTGGCACATTACTGTGTTTACAGGAGATACTCAAAGATCTTTAAAGAACAAGATCGATAGTTTCTCATTTGTTAGACTGTTTAAAAAACTTAACATACCGAAGAAAATTATTTCTATAACAATAGTCGCTTCCTTAGTAGTAATATTTGTAACAAGCATAGCCGCATTCTACATAGAAGATTTCTCATTCGCTAGTATAGGATCTAATAATATTAGCACTTATGATGTAGAAACAACTGTAACTGACTATGAAGTATCAGATATGTTGGAATTAGTTACTGAGTTTGAAAATATGGAAATTACTTATATCACAACTAGTGATGACAAACTAACATTAACTCATGTTTATAATTATGACAATGGATACAAAGTAACCCATAACCAAGCAAACAATACCTTGACTATTAGCGATTCATCTCACAGTTCAAACTGGTATGAAAATATTTTTAACTGGGGATTTAACTTCAATGCTATAGATACAGTTCAGAAACTTACAATAGCTGTTCCTAGCAGCATTGAGTTAGAAAAACTATCGTTGTCAAATGTTTATGGAAATACATCTGTAACCAACTTCAAAGGTGAAGATCTAATCATTGATACAGTTTCTTCTAATGTTGAATTAAATGATTCGATTTGGAATCATTCAAGTATTGATGTTGTTAGTGGAGATATATATTTAGCAAATAGCAATGGTGAAAGTTTATCAATAGATTCGATAAGCGGTAACGTTAATCTTGAGAACATCACCAGCCCAGATAATAGTAATTTATCAATCGACTTAATTAGTGGTGATATTACATTAAGTAATGTATATATGAAAAATGTTCAAGTTGATACTATCAGCGGGAATATTGATTACTTCAACGATGATACTGATTACGTTCTTAACTCCCTTGAGATCGACAAAATAAGTGGTAGCATCAGTAAAAGTTGAATTAATCAAAAAAGATAAAATCCTGACAATTTGTCTGGTTTTACTTTCTTTCTATCTTGATAACATCTTTAAACTTGATTTTAGAATCCTTAAATATAATCTCTGTTGCATATACATCTACTTTATTTACAATCCCTACGTGACAAAAGATATACCCGGAATCATAATAGTATAATTTAATATCGAATTTATCTAAAATAGCCAGTACCAACATGTCATTAATTTCCTCTAACTGATCACTTGATAACATCGGCTTTGGAATTTTTTTCCGTTCCAACATCAGTTTCTGAACATCTGATCCATGAGCTAGT
>CAJYBF010000074.1 GCA_913064935.1 uncultured Mollicutes bacterium | reverse complement strand
ACTTGATATTGGAGATGTTAATATAACTGATTATAATTCCTCTAACGATTTGGCGATAACTGATATTACTGGGATTGTTAACGAAATTGATGGTTATGAAACAGTTGTAGGTCTTGTAATAGGAATTAGAAACTTAACACAATCAGTAATCGAAATAACTGACTTTGAAATCAACTCATATCCAGCATTTGTTAAAAATGACCTGGTTAAAGAAATCAGTGATGCTAACATAGATATGTTTACTGACATGCAGAATTTGATAGAAGGATATGACTTCATGCTTAATCCTTCTGATGGAGTTTCAATTACTATTGAACCAAATTCTAAGAAGTTTCTCATAATACCAATAGTTTATGAAAGAATTGCTTACTTAAACAGATTCCCATTAATCATTAGTTATGATGATAAAGAATTTATTTGTGATGACTTTTTGTTTATGAACTTAGGCTATTTTCCTGATTTTATCTTAGATACGAAAAAAATACATTATGTGTCGGATTAAAATAATGGATTTGTCGAAATCGTATAAGCAAAATGTCTTCAAGGAATTCAACTTAAAAATCAGGGATGAATTTGTTTTGTTGCTTGGATCTAATGGATCTGGAAAAAGCACACTGATTAAATGCATACTTAGTTTGATTAATTACGAGGGGAACATTAGTATAGATGGGTTGATAGGTTATATCCCTGAAAATTTTCAGTTTCCTATGTACGTTAAGGTGGAGTCTTTTATAAGGAACCTTGCATCAATAACAAACTCAGAGTTCGAAGCTTTATTAGTCGAATATGACTTATATGAACATAGAAATAAATATATCTATGCATTATCTAAGGGGATGAAACAAAAACTAGTAATAATCCAAGCATTAGTTCACAATCCTGATATTTTAATATGCGATGAACCAATCAATGGATTAGATTTAAAGGTCAAAAAGACATTTATTGAGATGTTACATAATCAAAAACTCCTTGGAAAGACAATCTTACTCTCTAGTCACTATGAGGATATGTATGTTGATATGGCAGACAAGGTAATCAATCTAGATGAGACTGATTAAGTTACATTTGAATTATCTCTTAACAAAAAGGATTATAGTGATAATGTTTATTCTAGTGGTAATATACGCTCTTTGTTTACTGTTTTCAGCTGGAATAACAGAAAGTGCTTCGAATAGGATTCTATATGTCAATGAGTTCAAAACAGCTTATACAACTACTAGTAAATTAGTTTCTAGATTCACCATAATTCTCTTTTCAATAATGACTTACAGTTATAGTTTTTCAAAGGAACAAGATGAATATATGATTATAATTTTAGTAAGAGGAGTTGGTAGAGTAAAGTATTTTATGTACAAAATAATTACTATACAAATAATTCTCGGGTTCTTTATAGTCTTGTTGGTAATATTGAACACATTAGTTGGAAAAGTTTATTTAAATCATGTATTTATGAATATAAATCAAATTCTATCCATATACTTACAAGGCGTAATATATGGATTATACTCATTACTTATATTAAATATAGTTCAAACTACTTTAGTCAGTGTTGTGATCATTATAATTTATTGGATAAATGAAGTAATAGGAAGAAATGTTTTATTATTGGATTTGTTTTTTCCAAGTTTGAATAATGGTCAATTCCAATTCGGGATTTTGTATGTTATAATGCTTTTGGCTTTGTTAATTTTACTAAATACATATGTATACACATATAAGGAATTTAGGTAAATATATCTTGACATAGCACATAAGTTTTGGTAGAATTGTTTAGTAATGTGGAAAGTAGAGGTACCCACTTCTCACCTGATTGCGATTAGCGATAGGTCAATGTCACTCTTAATAGAGTAAATTCGTGGGTGCACTGTGCGCCCTTTTTATATTTTTATGGAGGTGTAAATATTAGTAATCAAAATCAATACAGAAGTAAGAGTAATGAGTTACCTATCAACGAATCTATTAGAGCTAGAGAAGTTCTTGTAATTACGGATGACGGGGAACAATTAGGAACAATGAATACAAGTGAAGCTATTGATATGGCTTATGAAAAAGATCTAGACTTGGTTTGTGTTGCTCCTCAAGGGAAACCCCCGGTATGCAAAATTATGGACTACAAAAAGTACAAGTTTGAGCAACAGAAAAAACAGAAAATTGCGAAAAAGAAGCAAACTGTAAATCAACTTAAAGAGATTAGACTAAGTCCTACTATTGACATTGGAGATTTTAACACTAAGTTAAATAGAGGAATTAAGTTCTTAGAATCTGGAGACAAGCTTAAACTATCTATAAGATTTAGAGGAAGAATGATTACTCACAAAGATTTAGGTCGACAAGTTTTAGAAAGATATGCAAAAGCAGTAGCAGAAATAGCTACTGTTACGCAAAGAGCTAAAATGGATGGACGTAATATGTTTATGGTTTTAGAACCAAATAAGAAGTAAGGAGAATACTATGGGAAACAAAATGAAAACACATAGTGGAACTGCTAAGCGAGTTAAGATATCTGGTACTGGTAAAGTGCAAAGACAACAAGCTGGTATGAGTCACTTGATGCCGAACAAATCATCAAAAGCAAAGAGACATTTAAGAAAAAGTAATGAAGTATCTAAAAGTGATCTGAAAAGAATTAAAAATATGATTTCAGGTTTACTGAAATAATTAAGGAGACTAGAAAATGGCACGTATAAAAGGTGGAAACGTCGCGAAAAACAGACGTAGAAAAATATTAAAGTTAGCAAAAGGATATTATGGTTCGAAAAGAACTCTATATAAAACTGCACATGAGCAGGTAATGAAATCCTTAACATATGCTTACAGAGATAGAAAACAAAGAAAAAGAAGATTCCGTAAATTATGGATTACAAGAATAAACGCAGCAACTAGAATGAGTGGAATGAGTTATTCTCAATTCATGCATGGACTTAAACTTGCAGGTGTTGAAGTTAATAGAAAAATGTTAGCTGAAATCGCTGTACATGATATGGACACATTCAATAATTTAGTTAAACTTTCACAAGATGGTCTTTCTGCAAATGTAGAAGCTCCAAAGGCTGCTCCAGAAAAAGAAGTTGCTAAAAAAGCACCAGTAAAAAAAGCAGCTCCTAAAAAAGTAGTTGCTGAAAAAGTAGAAGAAAAAGAAGTTGCTAAAAAAGCACCAGTTAAAAAAGAAACTCATAAAAAAGTAGAAGAAAAAGCACCAGCAAAAAAAGTAGAAGAAAAAGTAGTTGCTAAAAAAGCACCAGTAAAAAAAGCAGCTCCTAAAAAAGTAGAAGAAAAAGCTCCAGCAAAAAAAACAGCTCCTAAGAAAGTTGTAAAAGAAGCTGCAGTTGATTATTCTAAAATGACAGTTGCTGAATTAAAAGCAGTTGCTAAAGAACAAAAAATTACAGGTTATTCAAAACTTAAAAAAGCTGAATTACTTGTTGCTCTAAAATAAGATGCTTACACAGCATTTTTTTTTTGCTTAAAGTTCTTTTTTGATGACAAGATGTGGATACGGCATATAAATGTTGTTACTTTCAAGTACAACTTTGATGTCGCTTCTTAAATCTCTTTCGAACTGAAAATGCTCAAATGGTCTACAAGTTGATACTACTCTGCAAGTTATCTCTGAATCATTAAATGAAATTGCACCGATGTATTCAGGAATATCTACTAAACTGCCATTTGTATATTTTTTATTTTTAAAATGATCATTCAATATTGCGCCAACTGATCCTAGATCAGTTTCATAAGATACTTTGAAATCTACGATAGCAATGCTGTTATGTCTAGAATGGTTTATTATTGAATGTATCTCACCATTGCTCATTATCTTCAAAGCACCTTTCCAATTTTTAATAGTAGTTGTTCTTAGACCTATATCCATTACTTCTCCAGTAAAACTCTCGATTTCTACTATTTCACCTACATTAAATCTATCTTCAAAGAGTATGAAAAATCCATTTATAAAGTCTGAAACTAACCTTTGTGCTCCTAGACCTACAGCTAACCCTAAAATTCCTGCACCAGCTAAAATCGGAGTGATATCTACTTTAAGAACTTTAAGAATTAATAGAATTGAAACAAACCAGATAGCTGCTCGTCCTATACTTATTATGACCTTACCGATGGTCATTTTTCTTTTCTCTTGAGTATTTAGTCTAAGTGCTCTAGTAATAAACTTTTTGTATAGTTTAAGAATAATAAACGTAGAGATTAAAATGATTAGTATATAGAGAGTAGATCTTAAAACCATATTGATTTTTTCGTTCGTAAAATACTGTGTGACAAGTTTCAGTGTATTATCTAATGATAGTAGTATATATGTCATAAAGAGCCTCCTAATTAGCCTTCATTTGTAAATTTAATTAAGCATAGCATTATATAAGTATAAAATCAATTTGAGGTCTAAAACTATTAGTACAAGTTATTAGGGAGGTACTAATGAAATTAATTTCAATCTTAACAGTTTTGATCATGTTTTTTGTTGGGGCATATTTTGTAAGTGTTATTTATACAGAGATAAGCGTCGCATCATTGGAAGTATCTACAATAAATTTAAAAGGATTAATCTATAGTATGAATCTTGATACTATAATCGATTTAAACTCAATAAGTAATAATTTTACATTATTTGATTTTGGCATTTATGATTACTCTAAATTCATTACTATCAATATATTATGTTTCATAATGGGTAATTTAATTTACGTTTCTTTATCAAAATTCGGAAGAAAGCCATTAATCATAAGTTTAATAATTGGTTTTAGTTATATTTTCACAGTTCAATACGCAATTTCATTTTTAATTATGAATTTTAACTGGATTGTCACATTTTGTTACTTCGTAAGTTGTATGCTAGGTGTAACAACTGCTAATACAGTAAAATTCATATTTGGAGGCCTTTATAAAAAGTTTTAC
This sequence comes from uncultured Mollicutes bacterium, assembly GCA_913064935.1. Lineage (GTDB taxonomy): Bacteria > Bacillota_I > Bacilli_A > MAG-NZ > MAG-NZ > Zrk6. The sequence continues at coordinate 879 of CAJYBF010000074.1, read as the reverse complement.
CATTAATTTCATTTATATTGTACCCCATTTTATGGTATAATAATATTGCCTGAGGGGTTTGTGAATTCATGAGAAGCCGAACACTATCTATAAGGGCGTCAAGGCATTGTTGGTGTTGAAGACCTAGAAATTAGGGATCCTTAAAATAATGCAAGAGATACCCACTTTAAACCTAAAGGTTTAGAAGTGATTACGGCTCTTCGGGTCAAATTGATATTTTATTATCATGATAAAAAAAGATGCGAAAAATAGCATCTTTTTTATTTATATTTTTCAAATCTAGTATATAATAAGTATAAGCAAAAAAAAATAGAACCAAGAAAGAATTGATTGTATATGAATATTGAAAAAATAATTAAAGATATTAAGCAGGAAATTAAATCGATTATAATCGATTTAGGGTATGCTGATGAATCGTTTGAGATAGTATTAGAACAGCCGAAAGATAAGACACACGGTGACTATTCAACGAATACAGCGCTTAGGTTGTCAAAAATAGCCGGTAAGAATCCAAGAGTTATTTCTGAGGAAATAAAAAATAAAATGAATCTAGATAAATGCAGTGTTTCTAAGTTGGAAATTGCAGGTCCTGGATTTTTGAATATTTACTTAAAAAGGGATGAATTTTACTCTTTAATCAATAATATCATTGCTGAAGACAGCAATTATGGTAACGTAACAGTCGGAAATGGAACTAAGATACTTTTAGAATTTGTTTCAGCAAATCCTACTGGATATTTACATATAGTACATGCAAGAGGTGGAGCATATGGCGACTCGTTGGCTAATATTATGGAAAAAGCAGGGTACGAGGTGCGTAGAGATTATTATGTAAAGTCTGGTGGTAATCAAATTACTAAACGTGTAAAACGAATTACA
>CAJYBF010000073.1 GCA_913064935.1 uncultured Mollicutes bacterium | reverse complement strand
AGGTACTTGGTTATACAAAATCATGAGAAGAAGTTGGTGAAGACTTAGCTAAGAAGAGTAGTAATGTCAACACTGATAATTTACTTATTATAACTGCTTATCACGGTAATGATCCGACCTTCCCAGGTAGTGATCATACAAGAGAGTATGTACCAATGCTCGCTTATAACAAAGAATTTATTGGTGGGGAATTAGATATAAGAAAGTCATTTGCAGATTTAGGAGCTACAATAGCAGAAAATTTTAAGGTGAAATTGCCTAAAATAGGTACAAGTTTCTTACAAAAATTGAAGTAGGTGAAGGACATGAACTATACATTCGGGGTAGATAAAGGTGGTACAACAATCAAAATCGGATTATTCGATAACGAATACAACTTATTAGATAAGTATGATATTACAACTGTAAGGAACATAGATGGAAGTCAAATTGTAATTGATACAGTAAATAAAATAAAAGAGATTATGGAAGATAAGAAATTTTCATATGATCAATTATCTGGTATAGGAATCGCTGTACCAGGACCAGTAAAGAATAATTTCATCATTTCAACAGCAAATATCAACTGGAATAACTTCAATGTTAGAGAATCATTCGAAGAATTATTTGATGAGCCAGTTAGGATAGTCTCAGCAAATGATGCTAATAGTGCTGCATTAGGTGAACATATTATGATGAACTCAAATTCATCAAACACTGTTTTGATAACGTTAGGGACTGGTATTGGTGGTGGAATCATCATCAATAACAAGATACTAGAAGGGCAAACTGGTGTTGGTGGTGAGATAGGTCATGTACCTCTAGATGAGTTCTATAACTTTGAATGCGGTTGCGGGAGAGTAGGGTGTTCTGAAACTGTTGGAAGTGCAAGAGGAATTAATCTACTTGTTAAATATCACTTGAGTGAAGCTGATGGTTCAGTAATCACTACACGAAGTAGTGCACAACAAATATTCGATGCTGCAAAAAGCGGAGATGAGTTTGCTTTGAAAATAGTTGATATCTATAGTAAATACTTAGCTAAGTTATCAAATACAATATCAGTTATTATAACTCCGGCAACGATCATATTCGGCGGAGGTATTTCAAAAGCTGGTGACTTCTTAATAAATAGAATTCAAGAACATTATTTAAGTATGGTATCTTTCGATTCACAAAGAGAAACAAAATTTAAACTTGCTAAACTAGGTAATGAAGCCGGTATGTACGGTGCGGCATTACTACTTAAATAAAAATACAAGAATCTATTATTTAACGGGATTCCGTGTCAAAGATAGTTTTACAAGAAACATAGTAAAGTAGTTGCTACAAAAAGACGATCTCTGTAATCTATAGGGGTTGTCTTTTTTAAAGTCTATTTCATCTTTTAATGTTCTAATTGTGTATGGAATTATGAATAAACTCCCTATACTATTCAAAACGTACTTTGACTACATACTTTATATCCTTCTCAAAATGATTATAGAAGCATTCGACCTGTGCATTATACAAACAACTGTCTCATCTAATAATTCATTCAGTTTTGATTGACATTAATAGAATTCTAAACAGGTCTTCTTTTTGCAACCATTAGTTGAATATATTAAGGAATTCAACTAAAGCGTTGTAGTTTTTGCATTCTATGTAGTATATACTATAAATAGCTAAGCAATGGAGTGATAATGATGATAACTGGTGTAGGGGAAAGAATAACTTTGCTGAGAAAATCAAAAAAATTGACACAAGCTGACCTTGCTAATATGTTAAATATTTCTCACCAATCAATATCAAAGTGGGAAAGAAGTGAAAGTTATCCTGATGTTAGTATGTTGGTTGAACTACGTAGTATTCTAGAAACAACAATAGATTATTTGTTAATAGGAATTAGTTCTAACAATCAGTCATTTGAAACACCGATTACAAATGAATTAGTAAATAGTGAATCTGAATTGAGGAACTATATAATCAGTTCATTAGATAAAGGGAATAAATCTATTGATTTGGATAATATATTGAAAAGACTTCCTTCAATCGATCTAAGAGATGTACTGATATATGCGTTAGATAAGGGTAAAACAGATTTCGATTTAAGTAAATCAATTGAACTCATTCCTTCAATCGATTTAAGAGATGTATTACTTGTGGCAATCGATCACGGAAAATATGATTTTAAACTGAAGAAAGTGGTTTCCAGATTACAACCTTCTGAGTTTGAAGATTTGGCGACTGCCATTAAGAACGATGGAATCGACACTGAGTTAGATATTGAATTGAATGATTTGATTAATTCACGGAAGTTATTGAAAGTAAATAGGTGATTGTATGTTTGATTTTTTAGAAGTTGCAGAAGGAGCAACTAAGGTTTATGGTTATATAGGTGTTTTTGGAACAGCTACATTCATTATTATAAATTTATTGATGCTTGTAGGTTTTCTTGACGAATTCGGAATAGATATTGATTGGGACTTGGATGCGTTAGAAAGCGCATTTACACCTTTCAAACTTGTGACGTTTAGAGGAATAATAGCGTTCATTATGTTTTTTGGCTGGGGTGGGTATTTCTTTGAAAGTATTATTTATGCCTCACTACTAGGATTGATTGCATTTATATCAATAGGTCTAGTATACTATTTCTCGAGAAAGTTGCAGCAAAAGGGGAATTACTCCTTGCAAAACTCTATAGGTAGAGAAGGAACTGTATATCTCAAAATCAAAGAAGGTAAGGCTTCAAAGGGTAAAGTACTAATAAAACTATCGAGTGGATTAAAGGAACTCGATGCGATCAGTGAAGAATCACTTGAATATGATGATAGGATTGTTGTTATTGACGTCTTAGAAAATATATTAATTGTCAAAAAAATAGAGGAGGAAAATTAATGGGAGCTTCAACAGTTTTAATTGCATTGGCTTTATTGTTAGTTATTACATTTGCAGGTATTATGTCGAGATACAGAAAATGTCCGTCTGACAAGATACTAGTTATTTACGGTAAAGTAGGAAAGAGCACTGACGGTGATACTAGAAGTGCTAGATGTATTCACGGTGGGGCTAGTTTTATTTGGCCAGTAATTCAAAGTTTTGAATATATGGATTTAACTCCAATGTCTATTGAAGTAAATCTTACGAATGCTTTGTCAAAACAAAACATTCGTGTCGATGTACCTTCAAGATTTACTGTTGGTATATCAATTGAGTCTACAGTAATGCAAAATGCGGCAGAACGTTTATTAGGTTTGAGTCATGTTGACGTTAAAGAATTAGCGAAGGATATTCTATTTGGACAGTTACGTTTAGTAATTGCTACAATGGATATTGAGGAAATAAATTCTGACCGTGATAAGTTTTTAGATAATGTTTCTAAAAATGTAGAAGCGGAATTAAGTAAAATCGGACTAAAACTTATCAATGTTAATGTAACCGATATCAAAGATGAATCAGGATATATAGAAGCACTAGGAAAAGAAGCAGCCGCTAAAGCGATAAATGATGCTAAGAAGTCTGTAGCAGAGAAGAATAGAGATGGATCTATCGGTGAAGCTAATGCTCATAGAGATGAAAGAGTATCAGTTGCACAAGCTAATGCAACAGCATTAGAAGGAGAAAACAAATCAAAAATTTTAGTATCTCAATCTCATGCTGCACGTAGACAAAGAGAAGCGGAAGCATTACGTTTGGCTACAGCATCAGAAAAAGTACAAGAAGCTAAGGCGCTAGAAGAAGCATATACTGCTGAAAAAGAAGCAGAGATTATCAGAGCTACACGTGAAAAAGCGACTAAGGAAGCTGACGTTATAGTAGAGGCACAAATAGAGAAGGAAAAAATTACAATCGCAGCAGAAGCTGAGGCCGAAAAAATAAGAAGACACGCTAGAGGTGAAGCAGATGCGATTTTGTCTAAGATGGAAGCTGAGGCTAATGGTATTTATGCTATATTATCTAAACAAGCTGAAGGTTTTGGTCAAATCGTTGGAGCAACAAATGGAGATACAGATCAAGCAGTTCAATTAATGATTGCCGATAAACTAGAAAAATTAGTTGCAACTCAAGTGGAAGCTATTAAGGGAATTAAAATTGATAAAGTTACAGTATGGGATAGTGGAAGTGGAGACAAACCAGCAACTGCTAATTTCTTATCCGGAATGTTAAAATCATTACCCCCGTTGAATGATGTTTATAAATCGGCAGGGTTAAATCTTCCGAACATTCTTAATGTTAACCCCATAAATCAAGAAATCAATAAGGAAAAGATCGTTGTAGAAACGATAAATGAGTCAATTATAGAAGATTCAAATGAAAGTGTTACAACAAAAGAGTAAAAAAAAGTTTCAAATAAAAAGAATCTATTTGGGTAGCGTTACCTTTATAGATTCTTTTTGTTTGGTTAACCTCGTTTAATTAGATTTCTTAAAATATGTAAATATGTTCGAGTTAGTTGTAGTCTTCGGATCATATTTTAATAATTTGAAGAAGAACTCAAAAGCATACCCAGAGGTAAACATTAATACTAGTGTACCTACTCCGAATGTTCCTCCGAAGATAATTCCAATAGTGAATACAATAACCTCGATAGCCGGTTTAACGTACTTAACATCGATCTTAGTGAATCGTACTAAACCAACGAATAGACCATCTCGTGGGCCAGCTCCTAAGTTACATGATATGTATAAAGCTCTACCGAAACTAAGTATTACGAATCCTCCGGCAAAATATAATAACTGCATCCATAATTGTTCGCTTGTTTGGAACCAATTACTCTTAAGTAATAAATCAATAAACTTCCCTACTAAGAAGATATTCAGGATAGTTCCTATCCCAGGAAATATCTTTATTAATAAAGAAAATAATAGGATAACGTATCCAACAAGTTCTATTGTCTTTCCAAAAGGAATTCCAGTTACTTTATTTAACCCCTCATGGAAAACTCCCCATGGATCCAGCCCTACTCCAGATTGTTTAAGTAATACTATTCCTAAAGATAATATAAATAATGCTATTATCAATAATGGTATTTTCATTAAGTCCCTTTTTAACATGATAGTCCTCTTTTCTTTTTCCGTAGAAATTATAACATAATAGATGATATTTAACAGTATCAAGGTTGAAATATTTTTTATTCTTTTACTATAGAAAAACGTATACAACCATTGTCTGTTTTGATAAAAAAAGTATAATAGAAGTAAGGAAAATTCAGATTTAAAAAAATGGAGGATTTTATGAGAAAATGGGATTTAACGAATTTGTATAAAGACTTCGGTGATGCCTATCAAAAAGATTACAATGAACTAGAGTCTTTATCAATAATTTTAGAAGGAATTACCGAATTCAAAGCTGATGCTTTAACTACGATTGAGAACTACTTAACAGCCAAAGAAAGAGTTACAATCTTAGCTAAAGGTATATTTGCATATCCAGCACTAAGGCAAGCCGCAGATGTATCAGATACAGATGCAGCGAGACCACTATCTATGAGTCGACAACTAATTACTAAATTTCATGAACCAGAAGCATTATTTGTTAACTGGCTTAAGGATATTGATTATAGAAACCTTAACAGTGAAATACTTCTAAGAAATGACTTCTATTTATCAGAACTTAAAAGAAAATCAAACCACCTTTTAAGTGAGAAAGAGGAAGTTCTTTATGCCAACATGAGTTTATCAGGTGCTCGTTCTTAGTCTAGGCTGCGAGGAGAACTCATTGCTAAGTTAGATGTAGAAATAACTCTAGAAGGTGATGAAAAAGTATTAAATATTTCTGAAGTTAGAAATTTAGGTGCTTCATCATGTGCTAAGACGCGTAAAATCGCATATGAAGC
>CAJYBF010000072.1 GCA_913064935.1 uncultured Mollicutes bacterium | reverse complement strand
ACGTATTAAAACAAAATAAATAAAGTATGATGGAAAAAAAAATAAAAATGAATTTAAAAAAATTAGTAATAGGTAGAGAAGTTAACATTATAAAAAGTTTTGCATCGAATACGAATCCAAAGTAAATAGCAAAGTATGTAAAAGATTTAATATAAAAAAAACAGGATATCTTTCTTGTTTTTAATTGCTTGCTTCCTCTGTTTTGGTATAAGATTCAATCATTTCATTTATCTTAGCTATTTCATTTTCAGTTAATTTTCGCCATTTTCCTGTTGGAATATCCAAGTTTATGTTCATTATTCTAATTCTTTTTAGTTTGGTAACCTGATAATAAAAATAATCGCACATCCTTCTAATCTGTCTATTCATTCCTTCAGTTAGAATTATACTAAACTCATAATCGCTTATTTTAGTTACAGTACATTCCTTTGTAACTTTATCAAGAATGGATACACCTCGCGACATATCATCTATGAATTCATCGGTTATGACATTGTTTACCGTAACAATATATTCTTTTTCGTGCTTGTTACCCGCTCGAAGTATCTTATTGACTATATCACCATCATTAGTCATAAATATAAGTCCTTCACTTAGTTTGTCTAAACGTCCAATATGAAAGATTCTTTCAGGGTAGTTCATGAAATCTACAATATTATCTTTTATATTTCTATCTGTAGTAGACGTAATTCCCATAGGTTTGTTCAGGGCAATATAAACAGGTCTTGCAGTTTTAGATATGATTTCACCGTTCACTTTAACAATATCAGAATCATTTATCTTTAGGCCTACTGTTGCTACTTGGCCGTTTACCGATACTATGCCTTTTTCTATCAATCTATCTGCTTCCCGCCTAGAACAGTAACCAGCTTCACTCAAATACTTGTTTAATCTCTTTTCCATAAATACCTCCAAATAAAAACATTATCTATTAATTATAATAGATAATGTGTTGTTTTTATATATTAAAATACAAAAAGATCAGAATCAAGGTATCTTTCAGCTCTATCAGCTAAAATTACAACGATATTTTTATCGTTCCCATATTTCTTCGCCATTTCGATTGCAGCTAAGATCATAGCCCCACTTGAAACACCTACTAATAATCCTTTTTCTTTTCTAACTTTTGCAGCCATCTTTTGTGATTCTACATCATTAATCTCAATAATTTCATCTATAACGTTTACATCTAAGATTTCAGGAATGAATCCATCACCAATACCTTCGATTTTGTGTAGCCCTGGTGGATGTCCTAATAATGCTGACACACCAGTTGGTTCAACTGAACAAATAATTGCATTAGGGTTTTTCTCTTTTAAAAATTTACCAACACCAGCAACAGTTCCACCTGAACCAATCCCAGCGATAAATATATCTACTTTACCATCTAGTTGTTCCCAAATTTCTGCGGCTGTTGTATCATAATGAACATCAATATTCGACTCATTTTCAAATTGATTTGGAACGTAAGTATTAGGATTGTCGCACACGTATTGTTCCATCCCAGCTAACGCACCTTCAACACTATCAACTTCAGGAGTTAGTATTAAGTTAGCACCAAATCCACTTATAAGTTTTTTTCTTCCGCTAGACATGTTTTCTGGCATAGCAATATTAACATTATATCCTTTTATGTCTCATACCATAGACAATGCAATTCCTGTATTCCCACTACTAGGTTCACATATATCCATACCTTTAACTAGCAACCCTTTTTCTTCTGCATCTTCTATCATTCTTTTACCAATACGGTCTTTTATAGAACCAGCTGGATTTAAGAATTCGCATTTCCCATAAATGTTTGCACCTAAGTACTCGCTTAGGTCAATTATTGGTGTTTCACCAATCAAATCTAGAACAGATTTTACTACCTTCAATTAACTCACCCCTATTTTATTTCAAACGTTTTATCTTTTTGAAAACGTTTACCTAAATTATTCTAACAAAATATTAGACATAATACAACAGATTCACTCATAAAAAAAATCGAAGGCCATCCAAATAAAAAGAGCTATTTAAGCCCCTTAATTCTAAACCTATTGGAGTAAATATTCATCTTTTTATTTCTAGCAAATCCTATTAGGGTAATCCCGTGTTTTTCAGCTAGTTTAATCGCTAAAGAGGTCGGTGCACTCCTAGATATTACTATTAAAATATTTGCTAATATGCATTTTAAAACCATATCACTTGATAGTCTTCCGCTGACAACCAACATGCCATCAAATGAACCCTTATTCCTCATTATATTACCTATTATCTTGTCAACTGCATTGTTTCTTCCAATATCTTCCATCAAAATCAACTTATCATCAAATTGATATAAAGCAGAATGGACTCCACCAGTTGTCTTAAACAACTCACTTTCTTGAGCTAAATACTTAGTTAACTCGTAAATCTTATTCGGTGAGCATTGAATATCTATATTCATCGTATTAATCACTATTTGGTCAAGTTTGTCATGGTACTCGGTTCCAACACCACATGCTGTATAAAGAATTTTCTCTTTAGATTTGATTTTCACTTCTTTTGAAAGCTTTATATCAACTCTATTACTTTGAATATTAATAGATGTAACGTCAGTTATTACATCGATTATACCTTCACTATTCAAGTAACCAATAACCAAGTCATCAATATTTTCAGGTGTACAAAGTATAGTCACTAACTTTTGATTATTTACATATAAAGTAATCGGATACTCTTGCACAACTAAATCATTCACTTCTATTACTTCATCGTTCAATAATTTAGTTATCTGAACTTCAACACTTCTATTAAAAGTATTCAAATCGCTAACGTTGTTTATATTAAAAAATAGTTTAGTAGCGTTAATACCAATATCTAATTTATTCAAATCAATAATCTTTGATTTAACACTTTTAATGAGTGAAAATAGACTTTTTGATTCAGAAATTGCCTGGAGGCAATTCTTATGGTAAACACTATGAAAAGGCTCTACGAAGCTGTTATTCTCCGTCGAATATACGTCGTAGCCTTCCTCTAAACTTAATAAAAACTCTATGAAAAGTTTACTGATGTTTGGCATATCAACAGCAGTTAAATACATGTAATCACTTTTAGATTTCTTTAAAGCAACGCTTAATCCAGCAAGCGGGCCCTTACCTCTAATTTCGTCTTGTAATACTATGCAATTGCTTTTTTCATAATGAGTTGGATTATTTGTTACTACAATCACTTCCTCAAAGAGTTTATTTAGTTTTTCTATAGTTTTATGTACTAAATAGACTTCACCATCTTTAACAAACTCTTTATTGAAAGGCATTCTACTACTTTCTCCACCTGCTAAAATTACAGCCGTATTACAACTTATCATCAAACTTAACCGCGCATACCTTCAACTCAGGAATGTCACAGAACTCATCTAAAGCAGTGTTTGTTAAAACATTGGCACCCTTAGCAAAGTGGAATGGCATAAATATAATATTATCTTTAATTGTATCTACTACGTGCACAACCGCTGTAGTTGTACCTCTTCTAGAAGAAACATAAGTTTTTTCACCATTTGTTAGGTTATATTTTTTCGCAGTACCTTCGGATACTTCTAAGAAGTTCTCAGGTACCATTTTATTGATTCCATCGGTTTTGTTTGTCATTGTAGCTGTATGATAGTGATAAAGCGTTCTCCCAGTAGTTAGGGTGATTGGATAATCATTATCTGCTACTTCCATAGGAGAAACATATTCAATAGCTGTGAATAGTCCCTTACCTCTAGCAAACTTGTCTTTATGTAAGAACCTAGTTCCCATATGATTTTTATCTAGACATGGCCATTGTAATCCACCGTTAATAATTCTTTCATAACTCATTCCACCATAAATCGGTGTAACTTGAGCTATTTCATCCATTATTTCACTAGGAGAATTATAATTTTGTGGATAACCCATAGAGGTCATAACTTCTTGTAAGATAACCCAGTCAGGTTTACTTTCACCCACTGGCTCAATTGCTTTATTCACTAACTGAACTCTACGTTCAGTGTTGGTGAATGTTCCAGTTTTTTCAGCATATGAACTTGCTGGTAATACTACGTCAGCATATTCGGCCGTCTCAGTTAAGAATATATCTTGAACTACTAAAAACTCAGCGTTTTCAAGTCCTTTAATTACGTGATTTATATCCGGATCACTTACCATAGGGTTTTCCCCCATAATATATAGGAACTTAACTTCACCTGATACTAATCCATCAATTACTCTAGGAACAGTTAAACCAACTTCGTTGCTTAATTCAACTCCCCAGGCCTTTTCGAACTTTTCTCTAACGTTTTGATCAAATACTTTTTGATATCCAGTATAGTTATTAGGTAAAGCACCTAAATCACATGCACCTTGAACATTGTTTTGCCCTCTCAAAGGATTAATCCCTGAAGATTCTTTTCCAATATGTCCACAAAGCATTGCTAGATTTGCTACAGACTTCACTCCGTTTGTTCCTTGAGAGTGTTGCGTAACACCCATTGAGTAATACAATCCTGCTTTTTCTTCTTGAGCATAAATTTCAGCAGCTTCTTCAATTAAATGTTTATCGCATCCGCAAATTTCTGCTGCTTCAGCCGTAGTAAATTTTTTGATAGATTCTACAAACTCAGAAAATCCTTCTATTCTTAATTTTATAAACTCTTCGTTATGAAGATTCATCTTATAGATATGATGCATCATACCCTTAAACAATGCCACGTTACTTCCTGGCTGTATTTGTATAAATACATCAGCTAGTTTAGCTAATTCAATCTCTCTTGGCTCAGCAACGATTAATTTCGCTCCATTAGCCACAGCTTGTTTCATATATCCACCGATAATTGGATGTGTGCTTGTAGTATTAGTCCCAGTAACGAAAATAACGTCGTGGTTTATTACTTCATCAATACTATTAGTCATAGCTCCACTACCTAATGTAGTCGCTAATCCCGCCACAGTTGATGCATGACATAATCTTGCACAGTGATCGACATTATTAGTTCCTAATACTGCTCTCATCATCTTTTGGAACAAGTAGTTCTCCTCATTTGTACATCTAGCTGAAGAAAATCCAGCTAAAGCATTTGGATTAACGCTCTTAATCTCTAGTGCTTTTTTTGCGATTAATTATTATGCTTCATTCCAAGAAGCTTCTACAAACACTCCATTTTTCTTTATAAGAGGAGTCTTCAGTCTATTCGGATGATTTATGAAGTTGAAGGCAAACTTACCTTTAACGCACAATAATCCATTGTTAACTGCATTTACAACAGGATCTACTCTAACTACTTTACCCTTAGAGATAACTAAGTCTAGTTGACAACCTACTCCACAATATGGACAAGTCGTTTGAACCTTAGTTGTTTCCCAGTTTCTAAATTTGTTTTTAGACTTTGGCATCAATGCACCTGTTGGGCATACACTTACACAATTTCCACAACTTACGCAATCTGCCTCTTCAAAATTATCATGAGCAAATGTAACAACAGTTTCATTTCCTCTATTTACATATCCTAATGCGCCAATATTCATTTGTTCATCACACATGCGAACACATTTACCACAAAGGATACATTTTCTTGAATCTATTTCAAAGAAATGATTGCTTTCATTAATTGGTTCATTTCTTTTATGTGCATCAAATACTGGTTCTACTGCTACATCGTATTCGTAGTTATATTTTTCTAACTTACACTCACCACTTTTTTCGCAAACGACACATTCGTTTGGATGTGGACCCCATAAAAGTTCTAGATTTCTTTTTCTAGCTTCTATAACTTTTTCACTATGAGTCTCGACGATCATACCGTCAGTTGCTGCTAGATTACATGAAGTTAAT
>CAJYBF010000071.1 GCA_913064935.1 uncultured Mollicutes bacterium | reverse complement strand
TTAATCATGATTCTAAGCTGAATTGTAAATTTTTCCATTTTTATAACCATTTAAATTTATGATGAAAGATTTCTAAATATGAAAAAAGGACCTAAGTCCTTTTAGTATATTATAATTTTTCGATTACTCTCATTTTTGCTGAGCGAGCTCTTACATTTTCTGTAGTTTCGTCATCAGTTGGAGTAACCGGTTTTCTTGTTATTTTAATAAACTCTCTAGGTATGTCAGAATCCTTAATCGGCAAACCTCTTGGGATATCAACCTTAACTGCATTGTTAAATGCTCTTTTAGCAATTCTATCTTCCAATGAATGGAATGATATGATTACAATTCGTCCCTTTTGATTTAAGATACTCAGTGAACTTTCTAATGACTTTTTAAGTACTTCTAATTCATCATTAACTGCTATCCTTATTGCCTGAAAAACTTTTTTTGCAGGATGTCCTTTTTTTCTAACTGCTGCAGGAGTTGCATCTAATATTATGTCTACAAACTCTTGAGTAGTATTAATAACCTTTTCATCTCTAGCTTTTATAACCGCCACAGCTAATCTTTTAGGATAAGTAATTTCTCCATATTTTGAAAAAACTGTAGTAAGTTCATTTAAAGAGTATTGATTAATTACAGTCAAAGCACTAATCTGCTGTGTCTGATCCATTCTCATATCTAGTAATGCATCTGAGTGATAACTAAATCCTCGTTCTGGTATATCAAAATGAAATGATGAAACTCCTAAATCATATAAAATTCCATCTACTTTCATAACTCCCAGATCTTCAAGTTCTTCTTTTATGTTAGCAAAGTTGCTTTTAATAATAGTAAAGTTATCTGATATTTTACTCAATTTAACACTGGCAACCTCTATCGCATAATCATCTTGATCAAAGCAATACAAATGACCTTTAGGAATCTGCTTTAGGATTTCAGAAGAGTGTCCTCCTCCACCTAAAGTACAATCTACATATATCCCATCATTCTTAATGTTCAAACTGTCAATGGATTCTTTTAATAAAACTGATACATGTTTGTACATGTTTTCACCTAATTCCTATAAAAATAAACTCTATAATATATTTTAACACTGAATTAACTATTGTAAATAGAAAAGCACTCTTTACGAGTGCTTTCTATTCTTCAGTTTCAGTTTTAATAACTTTAACTTCTCTTCCAGCGTAATGACCACATTCTCTACAAACTCTATGTGATAACTTCATTTCACCACAGTTAGGACAAACAACCATTCCTGGTACACTCATCTTAAGATGTGTTCTTCTCTTACGCTTTTTAGTTTTCGACGTTCTTCTAAAAGGTACTGCCATTTACTTCACCTCCTACAAATATTTTTCCAAATCTTTGAAAGCTAAATTTTTCATCTTCTCTTCACTTTTTACTTCAAAAGGACTGTCGATGCCCTCTTTAACAATCCTCATAGGTTTAACTGTTAAGATACTTAACCAAATCACATTAGATAAATCTATTGTAATTCCTTCGATTAAAACCTCATCAGCGATAGGATCTGTCGAGAATATTTCTGTAAAACTTTCATCAATTTCGAAAGGTACTTCTTCTAAAGTAATTGCACACTCCAAATAAATTATAGTCTGTATAGAAATATCAAAAAGATAATTTCCATCAACTATATTCATTCTCCCCGATACATTTACATCATTCATGCGAACTATATCTGCGTCAATCTCAGCTTTTTCTGCTAAATCTAACACGCCATCAAAGACCAATTCTTGATTAACGAACCTATTCAACTGCATAGTTGTCCATTTCATAAAAAACACCCTCATTCGCAAAGATAATTATACATCTATAAGCAAGCAAAGTCAATTATTTATTTCTTTCAGTTCTGAACAAACTGTGATATTATCAATTTAGATATTTATAAAGTACCTAAAGGTGGTTTCTTATGAAAGCAATAGGAGTGATTGTCGAATATAATCCCTTCCATAATGGGCATCTCCACCATTTGAATGAAGCAAAAAGAATTTCTGGTTGCGATTGCGTAATAGCAGTAATGTCGGGAAACTTTATGCAACGTGGAGAACCATCTATACTAAACAAATGGGTTAGGTCTAACTTAGCAATTGATAATGGTGTAGACCTAGTAATCGAATTACCATTCGTTTTTTCGGTGCAGAGTGCTGATATGTTTGCGTATGGTTCTATAGATATTTTAAATAAGCTAAAAACGTCTGAGCTCTATTTTGGTAGCGAAACCAACGATATAAAGTCTTTGAAGGAAATGGTCGCAACACTCAATAGTGTGGAATTTCAAACTAAAATTAAAGAGTATATAGATATGGGGAATAATTACCCTTCTGCTTCTGGTAAAGCCGTGTTTGATTTAACAAATAAGAATTTCACTTCTAATGACAATCTAGGAATACAATATATTAAATCGATAGACAACCTAAAATCTAAGATTGTACCAAAAACTATCCATAGAGTTCATTCTAATTATCTAGATAAGGAAAGTACTCACCATTCAATAGCTAGTGCTACTGCAATCAGGTTAATGAAGGATCCAAAAGAGTTCGTCCCTAATAATACTAATGAAGCTCTTAAAGGGAAAACTTACTCTTGGCATGATTACTACAATTTGATTCAATATAAAATAATTTCTGATTCAGATTTAAGTCGTTTTGCATTAGTCGAGGAAGGAATAGAGAATCGATTTAAAAAATTTATACATTCAGACTCCTTTGATGAGTTCTTGCAAAATGTTAGTACTAGAAGATATCCACAAAACAGAATCAGACGAACTTTAACTAATATATTATGCGATATAAAGAAGACAGATTACGAGAACCTAAACTTACAAGACGGAGTACCATATATAAGAGTACTTGGAATGAATGATGTAGGTAGAAAATATCTTAATAAAGTTAAGAAGCAACTAGATATACCAATCATCAGTAAGGCCAATGATTTTAAACACAAGATGATAGATATCGAAACGAAGTCAACTGAAATTTATGACAAGAAATTACTAATAAAGGAGTTCAAACCATTAATATACAAAAAAGGCACATAATTATGTGCCTTTCAAATACATCTTTTCGAATCTATTCATTTCTCTTCTATACAACGGAATACAAATGATTGCTGATAAGATATCCGCGATTGGTACAGAGACCCATATACCGAATTCTCCAAGGAAAAGAGGTAAAACACAGACTAAAGGTAAAAACAATATAAATTGTCTTAACAAAGCTATAAATGATGCCTGTTTACTCCTACCTAGTGCTTGATAAAATCCTGCTAAAATTATAGGCACAGACAAAATTGGTAACCCCAGCAACACCAGTCTCAAATAGTTTGTCCCTAAAGAGACAGTGCTTTCCGAAACCCCAAATAATCTCATCACATACATCGCAAAAGTCTGCATTATTATAAAAACAGATATGAAATATATTATAGAAATCTTTTGTGCATACTTTGTGACTTTAAGCGATCTGTTATATTGCTTAGCACCGTAATTGTATCCAACTATAGGAGACATTCCTTGTAAGATGCCAAACATCGGTAATAATATAAATATTACTGTCCTAGATATTATTCCAAATAAAGCTATTGAAACAAGTGGATCAGGTGAGTAATTTTTCAGTAAGTTATTTACTAAAATAATAACAAGCGCCCCTACTGCATTTCTTATAAATACAGGAAATCCAACGACTACTGTCTCAATCGATAACTTAATATTTATTCTCAATAACTTGAGTTTCAATTTAAGATTCCCTTTTGAAACAAATTGGTGATAGAATAAATATCCAAAACTACTTATGTACCCAATAGTTGTTGCGATTGCAGCACCTTTAGTTCCTAATCCGAATCCCCAGTCAAAGATAAATATTGGATCCAAAATTATATTAGTAGTTGTTCCGATAATCATAGCTATCATAGCTATCCTAGCGAAACCTTCTGCTCTAAATAAATTATTATAAATCATTGATAGAACTTGAAAAGTAATCCCGTAGAAAATTATATCCATATAGTTCATTGTATCTGCTTTGAAACTATCTTTCATTCCGAACAAATAAGCTATTTCTTCACCAAAAGATAATCCTACTATAGCGATTAAAATCCCAAAAATAGAACCTATCACAAAAGCATTATTTACTGTTTTCCTCGCCTTATCAACATCACCAGCACCTATTGCTCTTGAATAAATACTAGATGCTCCGATTCCTATTGTAAGAGCTATAGCCATTACTATCATCTGTACCGGAGAAACTATGCTTATGGCCGCGATTCCACTTTCACCTCTTGCTGTTCCAACAAAAATCGCATCTACTATATTGTATAGTGCGTTAAAAGTCATACCAATGATTGCAGGAACACTTAATTTCCACAATAATTTCTTGATTGGCATCTCTTTAAGTCTATTTGAACCTTCATCCACTAGAATCACCTCTTAAACATTATGACATCAAAATCAACATTTTCAAAGTTAAATCACATTTTTCTTCTTATTTTATCTATCTCTTTGTATCTACCGTTACTCCTATGAAACTCTATTAAGTCATATCTGAAAATATCATTATAGTATTTAAATTTTACTGTCTTCATTAGAGGAATCAATTGTCTAGAAATAAATTCTTTACTTTCATAGAGATGGTTGTTAGATTTCACAGAAAAATAATTAGATAACTTTACATGAAACTTATATCTTTCACCAGCAGTGTTTTCATTTATCATGGTTAAAAATTCATTCAACATCTTGGTATTTTTAAGTTTAAAATAGCATTCTATGATATTGCTCATGCTTTCATAATAAAGCTCACTACAAGCATTCAAGAACATTTTTATTGCTTTTTCGTAATCCCCTTCTCTTTTGTAAAGCCAACCTAAAACGTAATAATATCTTTCTAATATCTTTGTCTCGAAGTGTTGGTATCTCTTTATTTTATTTAGCACCACTCGAGCTTCTATGACTTGTCCAGTAAGTACTAGCAAATATGCATAGTCTAATTTTACATCAATCAATCTAGACAAGTTCATTGTGTTTACCAGGTGTCTTTCTACTTCACAAATCAAATTGGTCGCAAGAACATATTCTCCTAAGTATGTAAGTACTTGCCCTTTAAGGATCTTAACCAATGTTATCAAATTAACATCATTATCATCTAGCATTAGTAAAATATTAAGATAATCAAGAGCCAATTTATTTTTCAAATGCTTTGATTCGTATAATGCAATAAAATACATAAAGACTTTGAGTTCGTAATCTACTAAGTCTTTCTTAACAACATTTATCGATTTTATTAAATCAATTGATTGATCTAATTCATCGAAATATACACTTTTCCCTAAGTAGATTAATTCTGCACTTAGCACGTTCATTGGTTTTTTCGCTTTAATCTCTTCAAACAATTTAGATATTTTATCTGCTTCATTGTAATATAGTGATGAAATCAACTCCTCAACGTGGTCTATATAGACGGCGTTAGTAATCTCATCATTATCAATTCCTATTCTACTCATAATCTCTTGAACATAATAGTTTTCTGGTTCTAAGTGTCCATTTTCTATTTTTGATAGATAACTTACACTACAGATCCCACTTGATACTTCTCCTTGTGTATAATTCAATTCTTTTCTTCTTCGTCTAATAGTGGTGGCCACACTTTTATTAGTAGGCACTTCTTTTAGGTTAGTTAATCTCTCATTAACTAATTTTTCAAAACTTTTAATGTTCATATAATATCCTCCTACTTATAATTCTACGGAATCAATAGAATACTTTAAAGGATTTTTATATGAATAATTTATTAATTTCTCTTACACTCTATAAATATCACCAATCATATATAATCATTTCACTATAAGAAAACACTTTTTCTCTCACATCATACATACTTTCAATTTGATACTTTATAT